>JALYTI010000363.1 GCA_030854375.1 Acidobacteriota bacterium
CTTGTCGCAGCTTTCAACGTTGAATGCCTCTCAACCAAAAGCGGCGCCGAGCCGCCGCACTCCAAAAAGTGGCCTCAAACTTGACATTCGTTGGCCCACACGCTACTAATTCAGGCACCCAAAGCGGACAGCAAAACATCTAAATAGTTCTCCCTCAAACCAGCTAACGTGAGGTTCAACCGATGAAATCAAGAATGTTTCTGTGTGCGCTAATACTGGCGCTCTTTACCTTCCAATCAATTCCTGTCTCTGCTATCGACGAAGGCATGTGGACGTTTAATAACGTACCTCGCGAAGAGATCAAACGAAAATACGGATTTGAAATTACCGATGCGTGGCTACGTAAAGTGCAGTTGGCTTCGGTGCGCTTTAACAGTGGGGGTTCCGGTTCGTTCGTATCGTCCAATGGCTTGGTTCTCACCAACTACCACATAGTGGAGGGTATCGTTAACGAAGTCAGCACTCCGGAGAAGGACTTAGCGAAGGTAGGCTTCCTGGCCCGCACTCGCGCCGAGGAGATCAAAGCCCCCAGCCTCGAATTGAATGTGCTCGAGAGCATCGAGGACGTCACAACCCGTGTTAATGCCTCAGTCAGGGCAGGGATGTCCGATGCTGACGCATTTGCTGCACGACGCGCGGAAATCTCCGCCATTGAAGGCGAGAGCACAAAAACATCCGGCTTGCGTTCAGATGTAGTGCCGCTCTATCAGGGTGGTCAATACAACCTTTATCGCTACAAAAAGTACACAGACGTCCGCCTTGTATTTGTCCCTGAGTTTCAGGCGGCATTCTTTGGCGGCGATCCGGACAATTTTAACTTTCCACGATTCAATATTGATATGGCCCTCGTTCGCGTTTATGAGAACGACCAGCCTGTTCATCCGGAGGGCTATTTGAAATGGTCGAAAACGGGTGTGAAGGACGGCGAACTGGTATTCGTCACCGGTAACCCGGGTTCGACTGCCCGCCTTGACACTGTCGCGCATTTGGAAGACATGCGTGACACGGGCATTCCAATCCTTATTCGTTTGTTGGAACGGCGCGAAGTCATGTTGAAGAAATACATGGCCATGGGTGAAGAGCAGACACGGCAAGCGCAAAACGATTTGAATAGCGTGCAGAATAGCCTGAAAGTTTATCGCGGCCAGATCGCGGGTCTAAAGGACAAGGCGCTTATGGATCGCAAATCGAAAGACGAGGACACGCTTCGCAAGTCGATCTCAGCAAGTGCTGAACGCCAGCAAATGTACGGTGGTGCATGGGATGCAATTGCAAAGGCGCACCAGGGATTACCGAGTTATATCCGAGAACGAAGAATCTTCGATCAAGCCGGTGGCTTCAACAGCACGCTGTTCGGCTACGCGCGTACGCTTGTTCGGTTGGCAGCCGAAAGCGAGAAACCAAATGCTGAGCGGTTGCCGGAGTATACCGACGCTCGTCGTGCGTCGCTGGAGTTGGGACTCTACTCAACTGCGCCGGTCCATGACGATTTCGAAAAACTGAAACTCACGGACTCACTCGGTTTCATGGTGGATTTGCTGGGCGCTGATCATCAACTAGTTAAGCAGATACTAAACGGCAAGACGCCCGAAGCTCGCGCCAACGAATTAATAGATGGCACGAAACTCAAAGACGCAGCGTATCGAAAGGAGTTGGCGGCGGGAGGACGTCCGGCAATTGAGTCTTCGACGGATCCGATGATCGTTCTGGCACGCACCATTGATTCCAAAGGGCGCGAGTTACGGCGACGCTACGAAAGTGAAGTCACCGGCGTCGAGCGCACCAATTACGCGAAGATAGCGCGCGCCCGATTTGACACGGAGGGCACCAAACTTTATCCCGACGCAACCTTCACGCTGCGTCTCTCCTATGGGGTAATTAAGGGTTACAACGAGAACGGGAAAAAGATTGCGCCGTTTACTACGCTAGGCGGGCTTTATAACCGCTCGGCGCAGTTTAAATCCGAGTTTCCCTACAACCTGCCAACGCGTTGGTTGGAGAAAAAGTCTGCAGTGGATTTGCGCACGCCCTTCAACTTTGTTTCAACCAACGACATCATTGGCGGAAATTCCGGCTCGCCAACCATCAATAAGAACGCGGAGCTGGTGGGCCTCATCTTTGACGGCAACATTCAATCGCTGGTGGGCGATTTCATTTACGACGAATCGGTCAATCGGGCTATTTCAGTTGATTCGCGCGCGATGCTGGAGGTGTTGCGAAAGGTCTTCAACGCAAATGAAGTTGTTGATGAGCTCACGAAGGGTTAGGTAGGACAGACTTTCCCGTCTGTCATTCCCTCCGTTGATTGCTAGTCGTGCAGGTCGGTGCGGCCTTGGCAGTGGCCTAATCATTAGAGAGGGCGAGAAAAGGTACAAAGAAAAGGGGAGATGGGTAGATGCCCGTTCTCCCCCTTTTTCTTGGAAGCGCTGACATCTCACCGGCGCTCTCCGATGACTGCTGATTGCAGATTGCGGACTGCTTATCTGTGTAATCAGCGTAATCTGCGGATACCTTGCCGGAAGTACTGTTCAAGCTTTTTCGAGACCAGCGTATTTTTGCACTAGCTTCTTCTGGCCGTACCCTGGGAACGTAACCGTGAGTTTCAAAGACTCTCCAACTCCTTCGCGACGCAGCACCAGGCCACGTCCGTACTTGGCGTGTTTGACGTAGGAGCCGGGCACAAAATCAGAAGTCGGATGCTGGATGGTAGATGTTGATTCCTGGTCCCTGGACTTTGGACTTTGGGCTTGGGATGACCCCCGGCTTACGGTGGAACTAGTGCCACGCTGCTTGCGGTCAGCTTTGTCACGCTCTTCTCTTTCACGAGTCGACTGGAAACCGCCGCCAGTGTTGCCCAGACTTACCGCGCGTTGCTTGAAGAATTCGGCAATCGAATCAACGCTGTCATACGTCTTACCGGTGAACTGCTTGCGCTGCTTGCGGTATTCGCCCTGCTCGTAATCAATGGTCGATGAGCCGCGGGCAAACGATAACCAGGATTTGCCGAGCGATAAGTCTTCCATCATGTCCAACGGCATCTCGTTCAAAAATTGCGACGGCTCGGAAGCCAGTTCCTCACCGTAAACACGCCGCTTCATCGCGTGCGTAACGTACAAAAATGTTTCCGCGCGAGTCATCGCCACGTAGCAGAGACGCCGCTCCTCCTCTAACTCCGCGGGATCCGCGGCTGACCTTGAATGAGGAAACAGCCCATCTTCCAGCCCTACAATAAATACCAGCGGAAACTCAAGACCCTTGGCTGAGTGTGCTGTCATGAGCGTAACGACTGCGTCTTGCTTGTATTGATCGGCGTCGGAAACAAGTGCTGAGTGATCAATGAACTCGCGCAAGCCGTCAATTCCTTGCTCGTCGTAATCGACGGCAGCGTTAACTAGTTCCTGTAAATTCTCGAGTCTTGCCTCCGCTTCGTCAGTCTTCTCAGACTTGAGCGCGTTGTCATAACCGGTGTCGAGAATGGCAGCCTTGACGATGTCAGAGACGGGAGAGTCGGAGTCAACAACTGAGCGGTCTCTCACGGGTCTGCTACTGTCCGGTTCGCCACTCGATGCGGCTACCCGGCCGCTACCGCTCCGGGTACTAACAAGATCATCAAGCCGTCCG
>JALYTI010000364.1 GCA_030854375.1 Acidobacteriota bacterium
TTCGCGCGGGCTGGATTTAGCTTCAGGGGTGATTGCTACAGAAGATGGAAAGCCTGGTTGCATCGCTCAGTAGCATAGCGAGGGGACTGTGTGTGCGTCTAGCGTACTGCACGCGTGGGCACTGGTGCAGTTTGGTTTTTCTCATTAACACCGTGGCTTCAGCCCGGTGTATGAGGAGCCTCATGATCTATTTAACCGTTTCAACGGTTTGCCTCGGCAACGTAAGAAACGAAAACCGTTGAAACGGTTCACGATCGCTGATCGCTGCCCGACACCGGGCTGAAGCCGCGGTGTTAATGACAGGGCTTCGAAAACCAACTGCACCTAGTACTGCACGCGTGATGTCTTAGGCGGGGTTAACGAGGGGTGGGGTGCACGAGCGTAGGTAACAGGACGAGACCCCTTCGCGCAGGAACATTGGATTTCGTGTGTTTGGCCTAAAGAAGGGCGGAGGCAAAAAATTATTGAATCTTTTGTAGGGTAACCGTCGTCAGAGGAGACGTACCGCTCGTCCGATTATACGAGAGCCAGTAGCCCGCTTTTGGGTAGCGTACCATTTTATACACTGAGCCATCGGCCTTGGGTTGAATGTCCGCACCAAAAACCTGCTTCGCTGTAACCACAGAAGTATTAGGCGTCATGAAGTCGGCTGAAATTGTAATTACTTTGTGCACCTTATCGTAAACGATCTGCGCTGTTTCGGTTTCGTTGAAGATAAAGAAGTCTTGTTCGTCACCTTTATCTTTGGGCTCACCAAGTAGTTTCCGTACCTCTTCCGACGTCATACCAAGCCGCACACCGCGATAATCATGGAAGAGAGCCGACTCATCATCCGCACCCGCATGCGCCGCCGCTTTGCGCTGGCCTTGACCCTTTGCACTGCTAACCACGAGTACAGCAGCTACCAGAAGCAAGGTGAAGATAGGTAAATTCGCTAAGGCTTTAAGTGTCGGTCGAGTCATTGGATTTCTCCTTTGAATTTCTCCTTTCGAAGAAATTGCGGTTAGGGCCGCGCCGGATTTGCAGGAAATAAGAATGGAGCCAGGGCCTGCAGAGCCCCGGGTATTTACGTCTAACTGGGGACAATATCGCCAACAATTGGTCATGTCAATCCCAGTTGGCCCTTCCTGGCCGGTGACCTCATTTAGAGAGGTAACGGCTGGGCGGTCATCCCGGGCGCCTCATTAAAACTGGCTGCTGCCGATCAACTATTGACTCCCATCAGTTTTTGGCATAGAAGCAACCTGCTCTTCGAACAACTAGCTTAGTTCAGGCGTCGCAGACAAAGGAGTGGATCATGACACGAAAAGGGTTTTTGTCGGTTTTCGCACTGGTGTTTTGTTTAATGATTTTGAGCGGTTGCCAGCCTGCCACGGTAGATACGAATCGTAGCGCCCCCGCAGCTAACACAAACGCTGGAAGAGAGACTGTCGATACGGCTTCAATCGAAACTGAATTGATGCGCATCGAGAACGACTGGCCGCGAGTGCTCAAAGAAAAAGATGTAGCCGCCGTCACTCGTGTTGAAGCGGATGATGCGGTTTTCGTTTATCCAGATGGAAATTTGGGGGGCAAATCCCAGGATATCAAGGACATTGAAACGGGAGCGCTAACCGCAGACTCATGGGAAGTCACGGACCTGAAAGTAATCGTGCTCAACAACGATGCTGCGGTTGTTAACGGGCGCAGCATAGTAAAGAACGGAAAACTAAAATTGCCGACCGGCAAGACGGTGGACATTAGTGGCCAATATCGCTTCATTGATACGTTTGCCAGACGCAGTGGCGAATGGAAGCTAGTTGCCGGCGCTGCCACTCCGGTCAGGGAGCCAGTTGCCTCGGCGTCGCCGTCGCCGGCGACCACGGCCTCGCCAGCCGCCAAATCGTCGCCGGCTGCGGGAGCTTCGCCTGCGCCAAAGGCTTCGCCGTCTCCAAGAGCTACACCGGCGCCAAGGGTTACACCGGCACCGAGGCCTTCGCCTGCGGTGAACCCAACTCCGTAATATGACCGCTGAATTACGTTTGTTTCAAAAAGAGGTTGTGATGGGCCGGTGGACAACTCGGTTCATCACAGCCTCACGAGTTTGGGTATCGGTAAGGGGAAGGTTGATTGGCAAAATATCGCTGCTAGAACTGTCTTGAGTAATCGTCCCTTTTAGAACAGATGCCACGCTCGGTGCATATACATTAAGGAGTCAGATCATGAAGAAGAATCTCGTATTCGTTTCCATGCTGATCGTGGCAGCCGCGTGTGCCGCCCCGCCAACTAACCGAGAGACACTGGTTGCAAACACAAATCCTTCGTCCGAGTCCAAACCTGCTGCCACCATCTCTGAGGCTGATGCCATTGTCCACGAAAAGGCAGCGTGGAATGCAATCCAAAACAAGGACTACGAAGCTTTTGGCAGCATGTTGGCCAGCGAACAATTGGAGGTCACGTCTGAAGAGGTTCATGACAAGGCTGCGACACTCGCCAGCATAAAAGAATTCGAACCCACTGAAGTCGCCCTCGTTGACTGGAAGTTTTTGCTCGTGGATAAAAACGCATTTGCGGTGACCTACACAGCGAACGTAAAGGGAAAATACAACGGGAAAGAGTTACCCCCCGGGTCCGTCCGCGCCAGCTCTCTCTGGGTGAATCGGGATGGCAAGTGGCTTGCAATTTACCATCAGGAGTGTCCGATCAAGCCGTCCACCCCGCCCCCTCCAGCGAGCAAAGAGACTAAAACAGGCAAGGCGAGCCATACTCCTGCATCCACAACCGCGATGCCTGCTATGGGTGCAGATCCGATCGCGAATGAACAGATGATTTGGGAGTTCTTGAAGAGTAAGCGTTACGACTCGTTTGGCGAAATGCTTGCTTCAGAAGCGATTGAGTTGGAACCTGACGGTGTATTTGACAAGGCCGGAATCGTTAAAGGTGTTAGTCAGTTCGACTTTTCGAAAACGGTCTTGAGTGAGTTTAAAGTTGTGAAGCTCGATGATGAGGCTGCCCTTGTGACTTATATGGTGAAGGATCCAGGCTTTGCTCCGTCTGGGGAACGCCACAGTACAACCTGGGCGAATCGCAATGGCAAGTGGCTGGTCGTGTTCCATCATGGCGGCACCCCGGCTACGAAACCGTCGGCCGCTGCGGTCGCGAAACCGTCGGCTTCGCTATCACCAAAAGCGTCGGCTTCGCCCGCGGCAAAGGCTTCCCCCTCGCCGAAAGCTTCCCCTAAGATTTAATAGCGAGAAGAGAAAAAAGAAGGGCAGAGGCGAAACGCCTCTGCCTTTTTTCTGCCACTACCAAATCTCTCGACACCAGACTCACTTCATTTAACACCAGATTCCCGGAATGCTCGTCGCGCACGACGGGCATTTTCCCTGAGGTGTGACCTTCATTTGCCGAATCACATAACCGAAGCGTTCAACCAGAAGCTCATTGCATGACGGGCAATAGGTATTTTCCCAGCGGCCCACGCGGCCCGGAAGATTGCCTGCATAGATGTACCGGAGTCCGGCTTCGCGACCCACCTCGCACGCGCGGATCAACTGCTCGGCGGTAGTGTTTGCGTTCTCGGTCATGCGGTAGTCCTGATGAAAGGCCGTCACGTGCCAGGGAATATCCTGTGACACTGA
>JALYTI010000365.1 GCA_030854375.1 Acidobacteriota bacterium
GTATCAGGTTATCCCGGTAATGTCATCGCAAGTTCGCTGGGCGCAGCCTACGCTATTCGAGTAGCCGACGAACACCCCGAGCTAATCAATGCGCTGGTGCTTAACGGGCCGACCGGCTCCGACACATTGAACCGGCGTCCCGGAATGGCAGGAGCCGCGTTTTATGGACTGCTTCAATCACCTGTCCTCGGCACATCGTTCTACAACGTGATGGCGAGTGAACGTAGTATTAGAGATTACGCCCGCGACAACCTCTTCTACGATCATCACTGCGTTACGGATCGGCTGGTCACCAATCTCTACGCTACCAGCCACCAGCCTGGTGCCCAGCACGCAATCGCAGCTTTTCTTTCAGGGTATCTTAATACCGACACGCGATCGCCCTTTTCACGGCTTACTCAGCGAGTCATTCTGGTGTGGGGTAAGCAAGACTCCACGACGCCTGTCGACAAAGGAGCGTTGCTACTCAAGTTGAATTCCCGCGCCAGCCTGGAAGTTTTCGACTACTGTCGAATGATGCCGGAACAGGAGCAACCGCAAAAATTTAACGCTTTGGTTCGGGACGCATTCCTGGCGAGGTCAGCAGCTGCCGGTTCCGAATCGTTTTAGTCACGACCTCGAAATCCTTAGACTTCTGGCCACCAAACCTCACCTAACCCCCGGAAATAAGGCCCTTTAGATATCGGCATAGACGATCGTCAGCAAAAAGGCTTCAAGGAACGATAAGTCTATTGACGTAAGGCCCAAAATCAACGAGAATTCAAATGCTGGACGAATGTCAGTCCAGTTCCAGGATCAGAGCTGCCAAGCTTCCACTCACGAATTTCCCCTTCGAAGTTGCCGATTAACCAAACCAAGCTTTACTGATAACCACCACAAGAATCGTCGAACCAGGTCCGGACTCTAAAATCGCTGAAAAGATTGTTCGCCCCGGAAGCGTCCGTCCGTTCGACCGCGCGTCACATCTCTGAAGATCGAGGATTAGTTATGGAGACACCTTTTTCCCTACCCGAGCCTGAAGAAACTGATCGATCGTCAATAAACAGCTCCGTCGAACCCAGACATGCCTCCTTCACGGATGCTGACGTTCTCATGAATGACTTTGCCCAGGCCACTCACGATTTACTTATGGACGACTCCGAAACTAAGCGTGCAGCAGCTGCACGTCGATTAGGCAGGTTGGGCCTGCCCTCGGCGTCGCCGTACCTTGTTGCATCACTTTTTGATAGCTCACCAGAAGTGCGACGGGCGGCCGTCGATTCGCTGGGCCAGGTTGGTGATTCTGCGGCTATCGAACCTCTTCAAGATCTATTGGCTCGCGAGACAAGTGATGGAGTACCAAAACCATTGGTTTCGGACGCAATCCTTGCCATCGTCGCGCGTCAAGCAGCACTGCTTAGAGCGGAATCAATGGAAGCCGGTCGAGATGGTCGGGATTATGCCTCGATAGCCCCCGCCAACTCGCTGAGAACAATCAATGCGCAGCCGAACGGGAAAAACGGCATTAGCCAGGCTTACGCGACTCAGGAGGAGCGTCTCCTTAGTGAAGAGCGAGCCCTCAGGCAGGCCCAGGATGACTTGGAGCGTCGGCGAGCAGAAGCGCAGAAACGCGCTCAGGAAGAAAGACAACAGCTGGACTCGCTGGAAAGTGACCGCCGCAAAACTGAAAGCGACGAACGACTGATAAACGAAAAAGGACGGAAGATATCGGCGGAGATAGAAGCGTTACGAAAGGCGGAGTCAGAACAACTTAGGCGAATTAACGAAGCTAATGCCCGGACCCGAAGCAGATCCGTGCAGGAAATGCCTCAGCAGCCTGGACCAGATCTGTGGGCTGGCAGCGCAGAAGCGAGCCAGCGATTAACTCAAGGGCTCAATAAGGCACAAGCTGAAGCGGAACTTCGAGCGCAGGAAAAGGCGCGAGAAGACATTGAGGCAAAAGCACGTCGTCAAAGTGATGATCACGTGCAACGTCTCACTGAGCTGGAGATCATGCGCAGCAACGCGGAAGCAATAGCGCAAAGGAGAGCAGAAGCTGAACAGCGTCTCAGCGCAGAGATTGACGCGCTACGCATGGCTGAGGCCAACGCACGTCGTCGTGCCGAGCAGGAAGTCGGGCGACTGGCTCAACTTGAGGCAGCTCGCAGTGCTGCCGAAGCAGAAATTCTAGTGCGGGCGGCGGAAGAACAGAGGCTCAATGCGGAAATCGAAAACCTCAGCGAAGCGGCTGAAGAACAGATCAAGCGCATGGAGGAAGCCAAGGCCCGTCTTACCGATTTGGAAGAAACGCGTCATCGGGCCGAACTAAAAGTGCGACAACGTGCCGAGCGTGAGGTACGCCTTCAGTCTGAGATTGATGCCCTCCGCCAGGCAAGGGAGGAACAAACAAGACGGATTGAAGAAGCACAATCAGAAGCAGTTCGGTTGAGTGAGGAGGAGGCTCGCCTCAAGCAGTCCGTAGAGGCCCACCAAAAGGCGCAAGCAGAAGCGCGTGAAAGAGCTGCGGAAGAAGCGCGCCTGCAGGCCGAAAATGAGGTGCGTCGTAGAGCTGAGGAGGAAGAGCAAAGACTCGAGAAATTAGAAACCATCCGTAACCAGGCGGAAGCTGCGGCGAAAAGGCGAGCCGAAAAAGAGCAAGTGATGAGATCTGAAATTGAAACCCTCAGCGCTGCAGCCGCCGGACAACTCGAACAAATTGAGAAAGTGGAAGCCGAACTTCGTAAGGCGCAGGCAATAGCTCGACAGCGATCTGAAGAGGAGACCCGTCTACTGGCTACCCGGGAAGCGCTTCAGAAAGCCGAAACCGAAGCGAGGCGCCTGGCAGCGGAAAAGGAGAGAACTCAGACCCAGGCAGAAGCTAGCGCGCGCGCTGAGGAAGAGCAACTACGACTAGCCGCGCTTGAGGCAATTCGTAGTAAGGCAGAAGCAGAGGCACAACAGCGCACGGAAGCCGAGCAACAACTAAAGGCCGGGATTGAAGTGCTGCGCAGGACCGAAGAGAAACAGCTCAAGCGCATTGAAGAGGCTCAAGCGGAAGCACGACGGCTGGCAGATCAGGAACTCCGTCTGCGTGCCGAAGAAGAAGCTCTTATTCAAGCGGAATCAGAACAGCGTCGCCGAGAAACAGAGGAACAGCTCCGTCGCGAAGAGCAACGGATGCAACAGCAGGCGAATGAGGAGGAACAGCGTGTAGCTCAGCTTGAGGCCATTAACAAATCTGCCAGGATTGAATCGCAACAACGCACTGAGAAAATGCAGCGTGTTAATGCTGAACTCGAGGCCCTTCGTGAAGCCGGGAAGGAACAGTCCCGGCGGCTTGAGGAAGGTCAAGCGCGTATACGCGAAGTCGAAGCAGAAGCCCGTCTTAAAGCTGAAGAAGAGGAACAACAACTCCGCGATCTTGAAAATATTCGTAGCCGGGCCGCAGTCAGGGCGCAACAGCGACTAGAGAGAGAGAACCACCTAAACGAAGACATTCAGGAGTTAAATCGTCGCATTGAGGAAGCTAAAGTTGCTATTCGCGCCGGTGAGGAAGCAATGCAGGCGGCTGAAGCAGAGTTGCGTGGGCGCGCGGCCGAGGCAGAACGTCAGCTCGACCAGCTAGAGGAAATTCG
>JALYTI010000366.1 GCA_030854375.1 Acidobacteriota bacterium
ACACTGGGGAATCCGGCGCGCGTCCACGAGGACAAAGTCAGGAAGGCAGGTTAGCCCTTGAACCGCTCGCTGCATTGCCAGGAGGCCGGCGTGATAAATGTTTATTCGATCAATCTCTTCGACCTCAGCGAAACCATAGGACCAGCAAATTGCATCCTGCTTTATCTGGGCGGCCAACTCTTCGCGCATTTCATGATCGAGGATCTTCTTTGAGTCGTTTAAGCCACGGAGCTTGTAATTTTGCGGCAGTATTACGGCGCCGGCTACCACGGGACCGGCCAGAGGCGCCATTCCCGCTTCATCTACTCCGGCAACGAGAGCGAATCCTTGCGACCATAATTCGATTTCAAATCGAAGCAAAGTGTGTAGCCGCTGTCCCTCGGATCGATTGGCGCGATAGCGGTGGCGGATCCGCTTCGCCAGGTGATGAGCGCCTTGACGAGTGTCGACCTCCAGCGCTTCGAGCAGGCCTTTGGGCACGGGCCTCAGGCGTTCAAGAAATAGTTCCCTTAGTTCGGGTATGGATTTACGAAGTAAGTCTTCAAGTGATGAAGGCATTTTGAGTTTTGGAAGAAACTGTAATTAGCTCCTGCGTTGTGATGCTGACAGCTTGCGCTGATCGGAAGTGTTATTCTAAAACGAAAAGTTACCGCCCGGCGAGTAGGGGGAAGAAAAAACATAAACTTAGCTCATAATAAAAAGTTCGCCGTTCATAAATTAACTAACAGAGAATTCCGTCTATTGGGATTCCTTCCCCTACTGTTCTTTACTGCCCAGGCAATTCATTACTGGCAGATTAACGAATTTGGGCAAGTGCTCTGGATGTGTAACGTCGGAAATTTACTGCTTGCAGTGGGAATGTTTTTTGAAGAAGCAATGCTGATCAGAGTTGCCGCCATCTGGATGGTTCCCGGCGTCGTGGTCTGGTTTTTATATGTTGTACCTACGTGGGGAATGCTGTTGAGCGGGAAATTCAGTTACAGCCAATGGTATGGAGTGTTTTCATCTACGCTGGCGCATATCGGCGGTATCTCCATCGGAGCGGTGGCCCTGCGAAGGGTAGGTATGGACGGTCGAGCGTGGTTTTATGCCTTCGTTTGGTACTTGGCCGTACAACTACTCTCGCGTCTTGTTACGCCGGTGGCATTGAACGTGAACCTTTCGCATAGAGTTTATGAAGGATGGGAACAAACGTTTACATCGTACTGGAAATTCTGGCTTCTTCTGACGTTGATTGGAGGTTTTTGCCTGTGGATTTTTGGTCTCTTGCTTAAAGCGTTATGGCCCGTTTCTCCTGCTGCGCAAGTAGAGCTCGGCAACAATACTGCGTGAAGTTGGGAAAGTATTGGCTGAACAGCTGACTTAAGGAAGAACGTGAGGTGTGTCCGTACAAGTGCCCGCTAACGAGTTAACCCAGCCCTAGTCGCCCCCACCAAAAAGTGAGGGCAGGTTGTCAGCCTCAGCGCAATCTTAATTTTCTTGCTGAGTCGCCTCTGCAAATTTGCGTTGCAGTACCGGAGCAGACCTTTGTGCGGCTGTGTCGTCGGATATCGTTCCAGAAGGATTGAACACATAACTGTCGCGCGTGCGAACTGCCAGGTTGGGCTGATTCACGCGCACTCGAATTTGCCGTCGTTGTCCCGCCTGCGCTGGTGTTTTCGGATAGTAGCCCAAACTATATTGCCTTCTTAATTCTTCCGCTATGTTACCGAAGGCCTGGGCAAGGTTCTGGGTCGAGTCGGCCTGATAGTTTCTTGCGCCGGTTTTTTCGGCGAGCTCCCGCAGGTAGCGATTCGCTACATCGTACTCGTGTCTGCTTGTGCCAACACCGCCGCCACCACCTCCGCCCCCGCCTCGGCGCGAACCGCCCCCGCGGTTAATGCCGCCGAGAATCTGAATCAGGATATCGACAGGTGAACCTGAACCCCCTGAGCCGGGCCACGTAGAGCCGCCGCTGCCGATGTCCATGTAAGTATCGTACTGCACGGGATAGATCAGCGCATCCAACTCTTCCGCATCACGAATATTGCTGACATAAGAAGCATGCCTACTCGTGGTATCGACGCCATCAGTAAAGAGAACGATTGCCTTGCGTCCAGAAACGCGATTCAGTCTCTGGTTCATGACAAGGTCGACCGCATCATATAGCTTGGTGCCGTCTCCCGTGCGCGTGCGCCGGATTGCGTCGCGCAGGCGATAGCGGTCGTTTGTAAATTCCGTAAGCACCCTCACCTCGTCGTCGAACGACACCACCATCACGGAATCGTCCTGTCGGAGTTGATTTACAAACGTGATTGCAGCGTCTTGAATATCTTCAAGCCGAAAGCGAGTAGACCCACTCGTATCGATCATTAGTACCAGTGAGAAGGGTTTATCCACAGAAGAGAAAAAGGCGACGTCTTGTTCAATCCCATCTTCCCAAAGGCGAAAGTCTTCCTTACGCAGGTTGGGAATGTATCTGCCGTCGCGATCGGTGACGCTCACGGGTAACGTGACCAGGGTCGTATTCACTTTAATGACGTCGCCCGCTTCAACTTCTTCTGGACCGTTATTGACAGTGGTCGGCGGCCCGCCGCTTGGCTGAGAGCCGGTCTTGCGAGTTGCGCCTCCGAGCACCGGGGGACCGGAAGGCTGGGAAACGGGTGGCGCTGTAACTGGAGGGTTCTGACCAATTCGGCGCGGACGCGTCTGCGCAAGCACGGTCGCGGTACAAGCCGCAAACAAGCAGAGGACTAGTAAATAAGAGGAAATTCTTTTCATGGCAAAGCTCCACTAGTGATTAAGGGTGGCGACACCTATATCGGCCATCTTTCTTGGATGCTCAGACGCTGGATTAGATGCTCAGCCTGAACGCAGGCTCGGGAGAGATTTATCGTATGCAGGATAGTTCGCGGGTGCGAATGTCGCAAGCAGGACGAATCTCACCTTGCCCGGCCTCAATTAATTGGCGTTTTCGCTCTTGTCGTCGCGGGCTGGGAATTGTGCGATCATCCTTCGCTACGAATTCCTGGGCAGATTATGCGAATTTTTCGGCGCTTACATTATTGGTGGTCGCTTTGCGTCGCGGGAGCATTGTTGCTGATCTTTGGTCCCCCCGTGATTCTGGCTGCCTGGCTAACTGGAAATCATGATCTCGTTTACCCGTGGGCGCTTTTTGGCGCCCGCAACTGGCTACGTTTAAGCGGCGTGAAGATTCATGTGAGGGGCAAGGAGCATCTCGATCCAAATCAAACCTATGTCTTCATATCCAATCATAGATCTTATCTCGATACAGCCACACTTTTCTATTACACGGGGCGACGCCTGGGTGTGCTGGCGAAGAAGGAGTTACTCAATGTTCCTATATTGGGACAGGGCATGGGATTCGTAAACGTAATGGCACTTGATCGCTCAAACCGCGAACGAGCGCGGCAAACAGTTGAAGCCGCGACTGCTCGAATTCGTTCGGGTAGATCATTTGGCGTATTCGCCGAAGGCACCCGCGCGAAGCCCGGCGAGTTTCTCCCATTCAAAAAAGGCGCATTCTACATGGCCGCGGAAGCGGGCGTACCGATCGTGCCTGTGGCAATGAAGAATACAGATTATTTGATGGGTAAGGGCACAGGCGAAGCA
>JALYTI010000367.1 GCA_030854375.1 Acidobacteriota bacterium
CAATTAGAATCCCTCAGTTTAGTTCTCAGATCTCAGTTTCGGATACTTTCATCTTTCTGACTCTGTTGCTCTACGGTCCTGAGGCCGCGGTTCTCATGGCTGCGACTGAAGCCGTCCTCTCTTCGTTTCGCTTCTGCCGGAAGCCCTCAACCATTCTGTTCAACTTTGGCTGCGCAGCCTGGTCTGCCTGCGTGACATCCTACGCTCTACAATTCTATTTTGGAGATCCTGTTGCACTAGGGGCGAGCCCGTTATCAGCGAGATTCCTCTCGGCTATGGTCATTATGGCGCTTGTGCAATACGCGTCGAACTCCGGAATCGTCGCGATTTGCGGAGCTCTGAAGGCACGGCACCCAATCTGGCAAATGTGGACGAGGCATTATCTCTGGACCTCCATTACATATTTCGCTGGGGCCTCAGCGGCCGCGGTAGTTGCCAGTCTCATTCACCAGTTTGGATTCCTCGCGCTGGTCATCTCGATTCCTATAATCGCAATTGTATTTTTCACCTACCGTACTTACCTGAAAAATATTGAAGCATCAGCAGCACAAGCTGAGCAGGCCCAACGCCACGTTGAGGAACTCTCCCACTACATAGCTGAGCAGGAACGCATACGTGAGCAGTTCTCGCAAATGGAGAAACTTTCCGCGCTTGGCGAATTAGCCTCAGGCGTGGCTCACGATTTCAACAATACACTTGCAGGCATTCTTGGGCGCGCACAGCTAATACTCCGCACCAACGATCCGGAAAAAATTCAGCGTGGACTCAACATCATAATCAAGACCGCTGAAGATGGCGCCAAGACAGTCAAGCGAATACAGGACTTTGCGCGTCAGCGCCGGGCCCACGACTTTGAACCTGTCTCGATTGACCAGATACTCCTGGATGTCAGTGAGGTAACCAGGCCCCGGTGGAAGGATCTTGCTGAGGCTTCAAATGTTCAAATCAGTCTTGATGTTCAGATCCGCTCAAAATCAAAAGTGATGGGCGACGAATCGGAGCTCCGCGAAGTTCTCGTCAATATGGTCTTTAACGCGGTGGACGCCATGCCTTCGGGTGGCACACTGACCTTGGCAGCGGAAGACGTGGGCGACACGGTTGTGGTCTCCGTCGGCGACACTGGCACAGGTATGGCCCCTGACGTTAAGTCACGTATCTTTGACCCGTTCTTCACTACAAAGGGCAAAGCCGGCATGGGCCTCGGGCTAGCGGTTAGCTTTGGAATCATCAGGCGTCACGAGGGTTCCGTAGCCGTGGAATCTGAGCTTGGAGCTGGCACGAAGTTTAAGATAAGCCTCCCGAAAGCCAAGGTGGCCGAAGATGCAGTGGCGCCGACGGTCGAGGTTGAGAAACCCTATGTGAGTGCATCGCAGCCGAGCGTTCCACGTACATTCGATAAGAATCAGCCGAAGATCCTGGTGGTAGACGACGAAGAAGCAGTACGTGAATTGCTCCGCGATCTGCTTGAGAATAGCGGTTGTAGGGTTTACATGGCTCAAGGCGGCCGTGAGGCAATTGGCCTTTTCGAAGCTCATGAGTTTGACGGCGTTTTCACAGATGTGGGCATGCCCGGCATGAGCGGTTGGGAACTTTCCCACGCCATTCGGCAGCGCAATGAAACAATTCCTATCGCCGTGATTACTGGTTGGGGTGAAGCTGTCGGCTCCGATGAGCAGAAAAAAGCTCGCGTTGACTGGGTTGTCACGAAGCCGTTTAGGGCGGAGCGAATCGGTGAATTGGCCGATGAGATTTCCCGAAGGCGTAGCGTCGCAGTCAAGCGAGCTTCTTTTTCAATTGTTGCAGCCTAGTTCATACTCGAAGTCGCGCGCTTACCGTACATCACCAACTAATTCTTCCTTCAAAGTTTTCTAGCCGCCCTGGTTTGCCTCTCCACTTCCCACCTGCTCGTTAGATGAAGACTTACTTTGCAAATGCTTGCGGTGCTCCACAGCTTTCTTCACGCTGTTCTCAACTAACTCGAGCCTGAATGGCTTTATGAGATAATCAAAAGCTCCCAGCTGGATCAAACCCCGCGCGTGCTCCTGGTCACTAATACCCGAAATAATAATAACTGGTGTGTTGGGAAATTTTTGGCGGACGTGCCCTAGCAGTTCCAATCCGCTCAGCCCCGGCATTGAGATGTCAGTCAGCACAACATCGTACACATCGTCCTCAAGTCTCGTGAAGGCTTTCTCCGCTGTCTCCGCTGTATGGCACACATACTCTTCGGACAAAAACTCGTAGAGCGCATCACGAATGGTCTCATCGTCATCCACGACCAGGACTGTTGGCATATTGGACCCCCCAAATTTTGATGCAAAACCCACCCTGAGTTTCGGGCCGCTACATCTGGGAGGATTTTAACTAACAGAGCGAAGATCTAACCGCCAAAATAGTAACATAAGTCTGTAGTGCCAAAACGAAATTAAAGGCCGGTAACTCTCGCTACCGGCCTTATACATTTCATCGGAAGTTGTATGTCATCCGATCGTTCTTCGAGACTTCTTAACGTGGACCAGAAGCACGAATCGTTAACTCCGAACCGCGAGCCAACTCGAGATCGTCACGACCCTGAACGTAAACAGATCCCGCTCCGCCTCCGGCTCCTACAATCGCGCCTATAGCAGCACCTTTGCCGCCACCGGCAATGGCTCCGATAATGGCACCGACAGCCGTGCCGATCGCAGCTCTCTGAGCGGTTTTAGTTGTTTGGTTATCATCTCTGACTGACCCTTCATTGTCGACGTTGATTGTCTCTCCTTGAGGGGTTCTCACTGAATTAAGAATACCCGCAAAGCGATATGACCTACCGTCCCGTAGACGAATCGTGTCGTAGTTCAGGGTCATCTGAGAACGCCCGGTCAGGCGTCCGCTACGCTGAACATTGGAAACGTGACCTTCAATTGTGGCGCCGTCGTACTGCGACGGTTGCCGCACAGTCAGTGTGAACCTGTCGCCTTCTCTTGCGTTGGCTGTGGAAAGCCCGTTGTCGAGAGCCGCTACTACCGTTTCACCATTGGCCAGAATAAAATCCGTACCCGAGTTCGGGGTGGTTGGATAGGCTTGTGGCCCTGTGTTGATGTCAAAGCGGGCAACGTCGGCCGTCTTATCGTATGTGCTTTGCACTACCACCGGTCTCGACAGTCCCTGGACATACACTCTCCGTGTAACGCTAAGTTTGCTGCCGTTATCAATCGGGCTGAACGTAACGTTGAATTCACTAGCGACGTCTCCAGTTGAGCTAACCATCAGTTGATCGCCGCTGAGCGTTGCGCGGGCACGAATGGTGCGACCGCTACTTGTTGTCTCAACTCGCTCAACGCCATCAGCCGAAAACGTGATTTGAGGTGCACGCGAGGACCCGATGGTCACATCTCTACCGCGCACATCGATTGCTATTTGATCCGGAGACTCCAGCCGCGCAGCTAACTGATCGCGCAACCCCGTGCGGTCGCCATATGCTACAGACTGCGTCGCGCGATCAGCCGCCTGGGCAGGATCATCACTCTTCGACGGATCAAGTCGATAGGTTCCTGTTAGGCGGTTGCCGCCGTAGGACGTCTGAGGACTATTCGGATATGTAGTGTTCGGATAGGTCTGACCTATTG
>JALYTI010000368.1 GCA_030854375.1 Acidobacteriota bacterium
GTGTAGGTTGAATGGTTTGCAGGACCTGCGACTAGGATTTCTTCGCTGAGGAAACCCAGGCGCGGAGTTGTTCCCGGAGCTGATCGCGCACGCGGCGGAAGACTGCTAGCTTTGCCTGTTCATCGCCCGAGGCGGCCGCAGGATCTTCAATGCTCCAGTGGATGCGTTTTGTCCTTCCCGGAAAGACAGGGCAAAGCTCGTTTGCGTTGTCGCAGACGGTGATGACGTAATCAAATTCTTCGTCCAGAAACTCGTCGACCGGCTTGGAGTGCTGGCCGGAAATATCAATCCCCACTTCACGCATGGCTTCGATCGCCTGCGGCCGCACAAAGCTCGACTTAACCCCGGCGCTAAACACCTCAAAAGAATCGCCCGCATCCTGACGCAACAATCCTTCGGCCATCTGGCTACGCGCTGAATTTCCGGTACATAAAATTAAGACGCGCTGCTTAGTCATCGAAAGGTACCAAACCGTTTCCGAACCAGGCTATCAAGTGTTCCGCAATTCTTCGATTGATCTATTTCAAAACAAAGCTGCGTGCGTACGCGCCGTAATCGTTGGACTTCACGCTATTGCGCAATGTGCCTTGATAGGATGTTTGTCCCGGGCGCAGCTCTATTGTCACGGTGCCGCCGTTTTCAAACTTGATCACACCTGCATGGACCGCCGCAGTGCAGACTGAGGAGTCCGCCGTGTATGTATCAGTGCCCCAGATAGAGCTTTCTTTGCCTCCTGCCGGACACTTGAACTTATAAGTCTTGCCGTTCTCGTGGGTCAGTATTGAAGAGGGTGTATTCCACAGGATCGGGGTTACATCATCAGCTTCTTTTTCTGCCGTCGCGTTTGTTTCTGATTTGAAGACAAAAGTGCGAGGGAATCCACCGTAGGCGCTTGTGGTGACGCCGTTCCTTTCACTCGCACCGTAGATCTGTCGACCCGGTCTCAATTCAATTGTTACAGTGCCGCCGCGTTCAAACGTGATCAGCCCTGCGTGGACCGCTGCGGTGCAGATTGATGAATCCGCAGTATAGAGGTCACTGCCCCAGACCGAATGCAAAGAACCACCGGCCGGACATACAAGTGTGAATGTTGTTGCATCGCCGGTCACGCCCGACGCAGTGGTCTCCCAAGCTGTGCGAGTCGCCGCCGGGACAGGTGACTGATTCGAGTTTCCACTATTTGACTCGGCGGGACTGGCGGTCGCTTCGGGCTGCTTCGTGCTTTCGGGCTCAGTCGTATTTTCGTTTGCTGTTCTTGCGTTCTGATAGCGGTAGAAAGCATAACCGCCGGCGGCGACAACAATCACGACGAGCAACAGCACTGCGCAAGCAACAACAATCCATAGCAGAGCACGAGACTTTTGCTTCTGCGGCGGCGGTAACGGAGGTTGGGATTGTGGAGTCATTCGCAGGTCCTCCTGTCGAGATGAGAATTGCTGAATGCGGGTGCGAAGCGCGAGTATAAATGGTGCACCCGGCATGATTCGAACATGCGACCCCCTGATTCGTAGTCAGGTACTCTATCCAGCTGAGCTACGGGTGCGTTTTTTTTGGTAAATAGTAAATGGTAAATGGTGAATAGTAAAATCGCGGTTGCCGATGCTGAACCCTTGATTGCTGGATGCCGAATGCTGGTGCTTGATTGCTGTTGCTTGATTGCTGAACGCTGGCTGGTATTTGATCTGCCTAATCTGTGTAATCTGCGGATTCGTTCCCGCCCTTTGCGGTTAATCTTTATTCAACGAGCAAAATAGCCCGGTCTGGTGCGCGCGATCAGATCAGGTTGAGCTACATCAATCCGTATCTCGTGCCACCTGCCGTCGCGCGGCCGATCGCTGCGGCGCTGATAGCCTACCGTATAAAGTGATCTCAAATCCGCGGCCACTTCAGCATACAATCGCGCCATTTGGTCCAGCCGTTCGATTTCGTTCAGCCTTCCGCCAGTACGATCCGCAAGACTTTGTAAACGCGTCCGCGCAGCAGTGTAAATTCCGGTGATTACCGGGTCAGGAAGGGGTAGGCGTTTAGGATCACCCGAGGGAAGTGCCAGTGGATATATTGTAACGCCTTGCCGGTCAGCGGAAGTAAGAACTGAGCTAAGCGCGCTGCTCGCTTTAGCGTCGATCGACGCAATTGCTTCTTCATCAGTTTGCGCTCTCGCTCCCGAGGCACGATCGGAGTTGCGCAACTGCGTATCGAGTCCATCAGTCAGAACGACAATCGCCTTGCGCCGTTTGCCTTCCTTGTCCAGTTCATTCAAAGCATACTTCAGGGCATCGTACAAATGTGTTTCGCCTGCGCCGTCCGCAACCTGGATCGCGTAGGCTGTCTTTTTTCGCTCTTTGGAAAATCCAGCGAGACCTTTTATCTTCGCATTAAACTGAATTACCGCTACGCGATCCTCGGGGGCGAGCGCATCAAGAAAACGCCAGGCTGCTTGCTTCAGTTGCTGGCGAAAATTAACCGTCGAACCCGACATGTCCAACAACAGCACCAGACTGAAAGGCGCGTCCGTTGGTTCGAAGTTCAGAATAGGCTGCTTGATGCCATCCTCGTAAACCGTGAAGTCATTTCGCGAGAGCGAGGTAATCGCACGCCCTCGTGGATCGACCACCCCAATATTCAACTGCACCAGCGAGACATCTGTGCGCACTACATCGTCCGGTTCCTGCGCCTGTGCTGTCTTCGTTGAGCCCGAAATCAATAAGACCAGGAACAGGAAACTTGCGAAAAGACAACCGTGCGATAGAGATGTCCTGGAAGAAAATGAATGCTTCATCTGGAAAACTGATTTTGCCCCTTTGTTTTACTGAGTATCCCGGCAAGCAAGACTTTTTGCAATTGCGCAAATCCGAGCCTCGCGTGGACGCCTACAGGAAGTCCAACTTTTATCTCTACAATCGGCCAGCAACCGCTCCCATTTTCGGACGCGCCAACTGTGGTTTGAGTTGCTTGCGGTACTGAGAAGCAGGATGGAAGTGATTAAAACGTCGGCCAAAAGGTGCTTCGTCGCCGCAGCTCCAGGGAATCGTTTGTATTTATTAACGAGTCCTCACTATGTACAAACCAAACTTCTGCTCGGAATGTGGCACAAAGCTGCTGCGCCTGCGATGGCATCTGTGGACGAGCCGGAAATTTTGCAATGATTGCGCTCGGCGTTTGCGCAAATCGCGTCTTGTTTCGCCATTGTTTGTAGCCTTGGCTCTGTTTAGCGCCGGCTATCTCACAGGTCGGTCTCGGCGTCCCGTTCCTCCTCCGCTAATTATCGAAAGAAGATCCGACTCGCCTCTTAACGACACGGAAAATCCCGGTATGTCGGGTCCTCCACCTACCGCTGAATTTGGGTTGAACTCCGCGGAAGTCAAAAACTCCTCGCCAACTTTGGTTGAGCAAGAGGTTTACCTTTGTGGCGCTCGCACAAAGAAAGGCACACCTTGCTCCCGGCGCGTTCACGGGCCAGTGCGTTGTTGGCAGCACAAAGGAATGCCGGCGATGTTGCCCCTGGAAAAATTGCTCGTGAAGGATTAGGTCCCCGTTTGGAATTAGCAAAAGACATGGGCAGTGTGATAGCTGAAACTGTGCGTAAGGGTTCTTGTCAAACTAAGGGC
>JALYTI010000369.1 GCA_030854375.1 Acidobacteriota bacterium
CTTACCATCTCTGGATAAATCGAACGCAAAGATGAGATCGGATTTGAAGTTAGTAAACTGCTTTGGAGCGCTGCCATCGATTGGTTGACTCCAGATGTTTGACACGCCACCGCGAGTGTCCACGTAAAGCACAGCGCGTCCATCGGCGGTCCACTTCACAGCGTTGTTCGTGGGCGGAATGTCGATCGTCTTTATTGTTTGCCCGTTGGCGAAATCGATCAGACCCAGCTTAAACGGACTCAAGTCTTCATCGCGATAACGGCAAGCTATTAGCTTTCCATCAGGCGAAATTGCGGCTTGAGATGTGAGCTTGTCTGTTAGCTTCGTCTCCGTTCCACCATCCAACGGAACTTTCCACAAACGGAAATCGGTTATGTTTTGATAAACGATCCATTGGCCATCGGGAGAAACGAGCGGATTGATCTCCGCGATACCGTTCGTAATTTGTTTTAGATTTGTACCTTTGCTATCCATTCGCCAGATGTGGGGCGTGCCTGTTCGGTTGGAAGCAAAAACGATAAAGCGTCCATCGGGAGATACCGCAGGAAAACCATTAAGGGAAGCATCAGAGGTCAATTGCACGGGATTGCTGCCGTCGGCATTCATCAGGAAGAGATCTGCGGTGCCGGCGGCAAAAGAACTGTAAAGAATCCTGCCGTCCGGCATCAGGGCCAGACCACTCGCCCCCTCATTGGTTCCTGACGTTACTTTGATCGCGCTTTCGGGTTGGCTGTTGGGTGCAAACCAGACATTTGAGCTGGCTTGGCTTTGTACTGTAGCAATTGTGGCACCGTCGGCGCTGATACTGACTCCGTTATAGTTGTTCAGGTCGTTGGTTATTCTTTCGACTTCGCCACCGGAATGACGGATGTACCAGAGCTGGTTGGGCCCACCCTGCTGTTCCTGTGCTGCGACTATAAGTCCGGCGCCGTGCGGAGCCCACACCACTTGCTGAACAAAAGCCCAGCGATGCGGTGTCGCCTCAGTTTCAGTTCCGTGCTTAACATCGACCATCACTACCGTATGACGGTCAGCCCCGTTTTCTACTCCACCTACCGGGCATGCAACAATCTCTCCTTCCGGCGCCCAGGAGGGCCCCACGGGCGTGCCCGCTGTAAAACGTTTGGGGCGTTGTCGCGAAGCAATCTTTTGCTGTCCCGTGCCATCGCTGTTGGCGATGAAGAGAGAGGTTTCTCCAGATTGGGGAAACTGTCGAATCCAGGCGAACCGTTTGCCGTCAGGTGAAAAGGTTATGGGTGTATCGACGTCTTCAATGATCTTCTTCGGCGGGCCACCCAGCACGGGGATCTGATAGACAACCCCCAGCGGACTATTCTTTTCATAGACGACGTAAAAAACGTGATTGCCATCCTTAGAAAAAGTCACTCCCACATATTTCGATGCGGCCGGTGGCACAATCTGGACGTTGCTTGGGGTAGCAACCTGCCGCACCCAAAGACTTGATAATGTGCCATCGCTCACCACGTGGATCACATACTTGCCATCGGGCGAAAGCGTTGCCAGCGTCGCCTTGCCCGTATTAGTTAACTGCGAAAAACGAACCTTACCAAAAGTATGCGCCGTACTGTCTGGTCGCAGCCTTGACCACAAGAGTGTGCCACCCGCAATAGATGCAAGCAGAGCCACCGCCGCAATCCCTAAGACAAGCTTGTGCCGGCCCATCGATGTCGCAAGATACTCAGCGCTGGACACGGTCGAAGCAGGAATCTGCGTCGTTGCAGGTTCCGGCGGGAAAGCGCTTACCGTGGAAGCATTGGTTCGCATGACGCCCGCAGTTACCTGTGAACTGCCACCCGCAATGTTGGGTGCTACGGATCTCTCGATCTCGGCACTGGTGTCCAGCCTCTGCTTCAGACGGCGCAAGTCGGTTAACATCTCGCGTGCCGTTTGGTAACGATCGTCGCGATCTTTAGTGAGCGCTTTTGTCACAATCCATTCGAGCGCTTCCGGCACGTCGCTCAAATAGCGCGAGAGCGGAGGTGGATCCTTTTCGAGTATTGAGACTACAACGTGGCTTGGAGTCGGCCCTTCGAAAGGCACGCTACCAGAGACCATTTCGTAAAGCAGTACGCCCAGGCTCCAGATATCGGTGCGTGCGTCGACAGCATGACCGCGCGCCTGTTCAGGCGACATGTACTTAACGGTGCCCATCACTGCCCCCGGACTCGTATTGACCATGGCGCGCGTGGGCGCTTCGGTGTCGGTAGTCGCCGGGCGTTCGGTCAACTTTGCGAGACCAAAGTCGAGAACTTTTACATAACCATCACGTCGCAACATGACGTTTTCTGGTTTGATATCACGATGAGCGATGCCTGCCGATTGTGAAGCCGCCAACGCCGAAGCAATTTGGATAGCGATATCGAGCACTTCATTCAGCTTTAATCCGGCGCCCGGCAGTTGACCTTCGCCCGACGATAAGGCAGAGCGCGACATATGCTGGCGCAAGGTCTCGCCCTCAACGTACTCCATCGAGATAAAACGGTTCGAGTCCGTATTACCAATCTCGTAAATGGTGAGGATGTTGGGATGGTTGAGACCTGAAGCCGCGTAGGCCTCTTGCTCAAATCTGCGCAAACGGTCCTCGTCTTGCGTAAAATTCGCGGGTAGTAATTTTAGCGCCACCGGCCTACGTAATTGTGTGTCCTGCGCGAGATAAACTTCACCCATGCCACCCGCTCCGATCAGGGAGCGAACTTCGTAGCGGCCTAAAGTTGTGCCTGCAGAGATTGCCATCAGTCTCCTGGTATCTGACGAGCGGCAGTATTCAGAGTTATTACGGCGCGGAAGCCATTGTAGTTGCGTTCAGTTATTCCGCGCCAGAGACGGCGGAAATTCGTACTGGGGGAGTTTGATTTAGAGATTTAGCGGTAGATTCAAGCGGCGCGGGCGCGGGGGTCCCAGGAGCCGGGGCAGCCGGGCTGGGGTGCCGGGCTCACCCGCAATGAGCGCGAAGCGCGAAGTGAGACAGGGCGACCAATCTTCAAAACAACTGCGCCTGCGACGCATTGAGGGCCAGGGCGCCCGCGCTCACAGTAGGAAGTCGCTCGTGACACCTAAGCTGCGGACACCCGGAAACGTGGGCGTTGAGATTCGAGGGCAACCTGGGAATGTTAGAAACGAATTTTAAGTTTTACGCCCCAGCGCTGCGGCGATTGACATCACCAAAGACTCAGGCTCGATCGGTTTGGCCACATGCATTTGAAAACCGGCGGAAAGTGTGCGCGCTTTGTCCTCTTTAGTGGCATAAGCGGTAAGTGCGACAGCCGGAATCTGCTTCGCGCGTTTTGATCTCAGTTTTCTTACTTTCTTAATCAGGCTGTACCCATCTTCATTGGGCATGCCGATGTCGCTCACCAGTAGGTCAGGTTTCCAATCGCGAAACGCCTCGAGTGCCTCGGCGGCCGACGTGCAGCATTTCACTTCGCTTCCACAACGGGTCAGGATCGCGCTTACTAAGTCACGTGCATCGGCCTCATCGTCAACGATAAGAATGCGGATTCCTTCGAGTATCCTGGAATAACCTGAAGGCAACGCGCCAGTTTGCGTCTCAATCGGGGCTGCGGTGTCAGGATCGAGCGAGGAG
>JALYTI010000370.1 GCA_030854375.1 Acidobacteriota bacterium
CTTCCGGGTGGTCCAATGTATGTCAACCGGGGCATGATCGAAGCAGCTCGGAACGAGGGTGAAATGGCCGGCGTCATGGCCCACGAGTTGAGTCACGTCGCCCTTCGTCACGGTACGGCACAAGCATCCAAAGCGCAAAAGTATGGTTTGCTCGCCGGAATTCTTGGTATCGGTGGGCAAATTCTTGGTGGCCCAGCCGGAGCTGCTGCCCAGATCGCCGGCCAGGGAGTGGGCGTGTACTTCCTTAAGTTCAGCCGCGAATATGAGACTGAGGCCGACATTCTAGGCGCACAAATCATGGCCCGAGCCGGTTACGATCCACGCGATCTCGCCAACATGTTCCAGACTATTGAACGCCAGAGTGGTGGCAGCAGTGGCGGATTTCTAAGCAGCCACCCGAGCCCGGCAAATCGTTACGCGCGAATTAACCAGGAAGCCCAATATCTGCGCGTGACGAATCCTGTTCGCGACACGGGTGATTTTTCACGGATTCAGGCACGTCTCCGAGGCATGGGCCGCGCGCCGTCAATGGAAGAGATTGCGCGTAGTGGACAACGAAATCCAACCGGTGAGACGACGGGAAACTACCCCACCAATGCGCCGGTGGGCCGAGTCGATTATCCTTCGACGCGCTATCAGAGCTATTCCGAGTTTGGAGGCGCGGTGCGCGTGAGTGTGCCCAACAATTGGCGCGAGCTTAGCGGCAACAATTCTGTTTGGTTCGCGCCCGAGGGTGGCTACGGTCAAGCGCAGAACCAGGTGGTCTACACTCATGGGGTTAACTTAGGCGTTGCGCAAACTCAAAGCCGTAACCTGCAACAGGCCACTGACGAGTTTCTCAACAGTTTGGGTCAGGGCAATGGTAACTTACGGCAGCGCAGCGGTTACCAACGCACGACAATTTCAGGACGTCCTGGGTTGACTACAACGCTGAGCAATATCAACGAGGCAACCGGTCAGCCGGAAATTGTGACCGTAATAACAACGCAACTTCAGAATGGCGAGCTGTTCTATATGATCGCCGTCACGCCGGAAAACGATTCTGGTAGATATCAACCTGCATTTCGCAACATTCTTCGTTCGCTCCAGATAGGTGCTTAGCAGACGATGAAGATAATGCTGTGTTTTCAAGGCCCGCTTTGGAAGCGGGCCTTTTGCTTGGTAGAAGCAAACAGTAAACAGCAATCAGCAAACAGCAAAACACGAACGGCACTGATAGTGATCCTTTGGCTATCCCTGAATTCCAATTCCTGCCATCTCCCAGTGTTGCTACTTGCGATCTGCTTTGCTGATTGCTGTTTGCTCGTCACTTTTCGCTTCCTGCCAGAGCGACTCCATCGCTTCAAGCGTTGTGGCGTCAAAGTTTTGCCCACGCTCCCGCAATTTCTTTTCGATATAGCCAAAACGCCGGCGAAACTTGCGGTTAGTTAGCTTCAAAGCTGCTTCGGGTTCTACGCGTAAATGGCGGGCGATATTTGTTACCGCGAATAGCAAATCGCCAAGCTCTTCCCTGACCCGCGTATGATCCGCTTCGTTATTCGAGGTCGCGTGAGTTTGGATGGCCGCGCGCAATTCGCCGATTTCTTCCTCTAACTTTTCGAAGATGTCTTCTATCCGTTCCCAGTCAAAGCCCACGCGCGCCGCTTTGGTTGAAAGTTGATGAGCCTCCATCAGTGCGGGCGCTTTCGACGACACACCATCAAGCAGCGAATCGTCGCGCTCGCTTTTCCCGGCCGCACGCCGTTCTTCCTGCTTCATTGCCTCCCAATTGCGCAGGACAGTAGCTGAGTCGTGCGCGCTCGCGTCGCCAAAGACATGTGGGTGGCGGCGGACCATCTTATCGTGAATGGCGGCGGTCACATCGTCAATGGAGAAATCGCCCTGCTCCTTAGCGACTTGCGCATAGAAAACAATCTGGAAAAGTAAATCGCCGAGTTCGTCCCGTAACTCATTTGAGTGGCCCTCGCGTGCATCTTCTACGGCCTCAAATGCTTCATACGCTTCCTCCAAAAGCATCGGCGCCAGCGTGGCGTATGTCTGTTCGCGATCCCAGGGACAACCCGTTGGCGAACGCAACTTCGCCATCAGTTTTACCAGTTCTTCGAAATCGGCAGGCATATGCGTAGACTAAAGACCAAAGTCCGAAGATCAAAATCCGAATACCAGTTCGAAGTTGAAATACCGCTGTCTTGCGGGCTTGGGATGAGGATGCTACCATCGGTTGAACAACAAACTTAAGAGAAAGTTTTGCGAGCGGGCGGTATTATTGTGGCTGATTCTGAGATAGGTAGAGAAATGAGCGAGGAACAAGCCAATTTCAAGGTTACGGATCGAAGACTCTTTAACCCGGATGGCAGCCCGCGTGAGGTGCCTGCGGCGGAGAGACCCGAAGTGCAATCCATCAGCGCCGAAGTCTTCGATAGTCCAGTTGAGACACATTCTGCGCCGGAACCGCCTTCCTCGACCAATGTATCTGGCGCGCAAGCTACAGGATCGGGTCCGCAGGCCACCGCCGCAGCTCAGCAGCAGCAAGCCAGTCAGGTAATTAAGGAAACTGAGTCATCGGAGACAGAAGCTGGTGAGCAAGTCGAGTTGCCGGGTGCCGAGGATCCCGCAAGCTTCGCTAGTTTCCTGATGTCGATCGCTTCAAACGCTGCTTCTTCACTCGGCATGATGGAACATCCCGTTACGGGCAAACGCGACGTAGACCTCGAATTAGGCAAACACTGGATCGATGTGCTCGGAATGCTGCAACAGAAGACGCGCGGCAATCTTCTACCGCCAGAACAACAGCTCCTCGAGAGCCTGCTCGCCGACCTGCGGATGCAGTATGTCTCCCTGACGAACTCGGCGCCGCTTAAAGCGCCTCGCACTTACACCGGCCGCGATATCACCGGCGGCTAACCCCCGTCCAAAGTCCAACGTCAACGTCCAAAGTCAAAGGCCCATACTCCAACGTCCATTTTTGGTCGATACCGAGTGTCGCCACACGTGGTGGCAGGCCACGCGATTGACGGCTGTGCCGCCTGATGTGCGGAACGGCTATGCCCTTCCGTCAAATCTAAAAAGACCTGGGGCTACGCCCCAAGATCTGCAACATTGATGAATCTTCTGAAGTTTACCAGGGTCCGAAACCGCACGGGCATAGCCCCAGAAACACGGAGGCCTGCCGGAAGGGCGTAGCCCTTCCGCACATCAGGCGGCACAGCCGAAGACACCGTTGGCCGAGCCGCGGGCATTTGCGAAGGTTGGCCGCTCAGTTCGGCTCCACCGCTTCGCCTGTCAGATTTGACATTGGACGTCGGTCATTGGACATTGGAGTTCGATTATGAGACTCACTTTTCTCGGCACCGGAACATCCACAGGCGTACCCTCCATCGGCTGCGAATGCGAAACGTGCACTTCAGATGATCCTCGTGACAAACGCCTGCGCGTTTCAATTTTGATTGAACACGCCGGACAGTCAGTGCTGGTCGATACGTCATCTGACTTTCGCCAACAGGCATTGCGTTATGGGCTGAAGCGGCTCGATGCTGTGTTAATCACCCATTGTCACGCCGACCACATCTTTGGACTCGACGATATACGCCCCTT
>JALYTI010000371.1 GCA_030854375.1 Acidobacteriota bacterium
ACGGCGTAGGCCAGACGTTTGACGCGCGCAGATAACTATAGCCAATCAATAGCGCGGAGAACGTCAATGAGTCGGAAACAATGAACAACCACATTCCGAGTTTGCGATGACCAACGCGATAGGGATGCACACCCCCGCCCCAGTCCGCCGCCGGAAAATGTACTGCGCGTGCTTCAGTACTCACCTGTCACCTCCAAAAAGGGATCACGCAGACCTGGTCCACGTGTATTTAAAAACGCGATCTTGTCGAACAACTGTGAAACAAAAAACTGAAGCCTGTACTGCCACTCTCTCACCGCACAAAGAAGAGCAGCACGAACAGGTAAATCCATAAAACGTCCATGAAGTGCCAGTAGAGTGTTACGGCATCTGCAGCGGCCTGCCCCTGTTCCACACCGGAAGGATTTTTGTGGCGCGCGCGCGAGCGCACCGACAAATAAACGAGCGCCACCAATCCCCCAAGCAGATGCACTCCGTGGGTCGCGGTTAACAGATAAAAAAACGAACTGTGTGGATTACTAGCGACATAGACCCCCTGTCGCACAAGTTGTCGCCAGGCGAGCAGTTGGGACACCAAAAACCCGAAACCCAGTGCCACAGTAACAAGCAGCCATGGCTCGTAGGCGGTGCGAAGTGAGTCTTTCAACTTGCGCCGCGAAGTTTCAAGCGTGACGCTGCTGATGACAATCAGCGCGGTGCTGAGCAGCAGGATTCGGGGCATCCTGAGGGCCTGCCAATCATTCGAGGACGCGGCGCGCACGATGTACGCGCTGCTCAGCGCCGTAAACATCATCAGGATTGCCGCGAGGGCAACCCACATCCCAATGCGATAGCGGTTTGCTGACGAGTTGAGATCCGGAAACGCCGGGTCATGGCCGTTCCGCTTCCGCGAGCCGTTGCCATTTGGGTTGCGGGGTTTTGGGCCACCCCCAACTCCAGTCTTTGTTAGCGGCCTAGTGCCTGTGACCGTTGTGGCCATTACCACCTGCTCCCTCAGCTACGGGCGCTGCATGTTCCCCTGGCTCTGGTTCATTCTGCATTACAAAGTCGTTTGGCGCGCCAGGCACCGCGAATTCATACGGTCCGCGGTAGACAACCGGCAAGACACCGGCAAAATTGTCGTGAGGCGGCGGGCTGGTAGTGGTCCATTCAAGTGTCGTGGCCTCCCAGGGATTCGCACCTGCCTTTTTACCCTTGAAGACGCTCCAAATTAGATTGAAGTAAAAAAGAAGTTGAGTGATCGCTGTGATGATCGCCGCAATGGAGACAAAGATCACCAGCGGGTGCAGCGTGTCGAGCCAGCGGTACTCCGTAAACTGCGCATAACGGCGCGGCATGCCCACCATACCCATCGTGTGCATCGGCACAAAGATGCAGTAAACGCCGACGAAAGTAATCCAGAAATGAATTTTGCCGAGGCTTTCACTCATGAAGCGGCCAAACATCTTGGGGAACCAGAAATAAATAGCCGCGAACATTCCAAAGATCGACGCCACGCCCATTACCAGATGGAAGTGCGCGGGCACGAAGTAAGTGTCATGCATGGGTAGATCAAGCGAAGTTTGGCCCAGCACGAGTCCGGTAATCCCGCCGGCGACAAATAGCGACACGAACCCGATCGCGAAGAGCATCGGCGTCGTAAAGCGAATCTTCGCGCCCCACAATGTGCCCAGCCAGTTAAATGTTTTGACCGCGGATGGCACGCCAATGGAAAGTGTAAGGATCGAGAAAGTCATTGCGGAGTAGGGACTCATGCCGCTAATGAACATGTGATGGCCCCACACAAAGAACCCCAGCAGTCCGATTGCAAAAATCGCAAACACCATCGCGCGGTAACCAAAAACAGGTTTGCGCGCGAAGGTCGAGAGAATGTGGGATGTCGCGCCCATGCCCGGAAGGATGGCGATGTAGACTTCGGGGTGACCAAAAAACCAGAAGAGGTGTTGCCAGAGAATGGGCGAACCACCAGTGTGATTGGCGAGCACTGATTGCCCGAATACCAGACCGCCGGGTATGAAGAAGCTGGTGCCGGCAACGCGATCCAGCATCAGCAGGATGCCACCGCCCAGTAGCACAGGGAACGAAAGCAGTGCCAGCACGGCGGTCGTGAACCACGCCCAGCAGGTGAGGGGCATGCGCATCAATGTCATTCCCCGCGTGCGCATGTTGAGCAACGTCGTGATGAAGTTAAGCGCTCCTAATAATGAACCGATGCAAAAAATAGCGATGCTTACAATCCAGAGGTTCATTCCTGCGCCCTGTCCCGGCCCCGCCTCCTTGCCGACGGCGCTTAAAGGCGCGTAACCCGTCCAGCCCCCAATCGGACCGACAGTCCCGCCGCTGGCGCCGCCCAGGGCTGCTCCGATTGAGTTCGCGATTGTAGGATTACCCTCGACAAAGATGGCGGCGAGTATGACGAGGAAACCGACAAGCGTTACCCAAAACGACATCATGTTGAGAAATGGAAATGCCATGTCTTCCGCGCCGATTTGAATGGGAAGGAAATAGTTTCCAAAACCACCTTGCGGCGCCGTCGTGAGGACGAAGAAAACCATGATCGTTCCGTGCATGGTAACCAGCGATAGGTAAAACTCAGGATTCATCACCCCGTTTGGCGCCCCCACCGGAAATAATGTTCCGAGGATCGGCCAATGAGTGCCTGGCCACGACAGATTCATACGCATTAACACCGACATAGTCATGCCAACGATCACAGCTACAAGGGCCAGTATGATGTACTGGATGCCTATGACCTTGTGATCGAGGCTGAAGATGTATTTACGAATGAAGCTTTTTGGCGGCTCGTGCCGGTGTACTGCTTCGTGCGTTTCACCTGACATCTCTGATTCTCCTCGTGTTAGGCCGAGTCAAAAATCACGGAAACATACGATTCTAATGACTGTAATCGGGCAACTGATACTTTGCTAACAACTCGGTGATTCGAGTCTGGAACTGATCCTGCGGTAACGCCATCAAAGCCTGATGTTCGTCTGCAGGCAGCACTAACATGTAACTCCTCATCTTGAAGTGAAGCTGTCCGCAAAGCTCGGCGCACGCCAGCTCATACTTGCCAATTTGATTCGCCGTAAAGTGGACGCGAATCATCATTCCCGGCACCAAATCCTGCTTAAACCTTAGTTGGGGAACCCAGAAGTTGTGAATGACATCCTTTGAACGAAGAATCAGCTCGACTGGCCGGCCGGCCGGAATTGCGATCACGCTGTGTGTCGCATCGTCTTTCGCGTTTGGATCAGTCTCATCGAGACCGATAAAGTTAAGCGCAGTATCGTCGATGAGATTTGGATCCGTGCGTCCAAAGACGCCATCTTTTCCGGCATAGTGGAAGTTCCATTGAAACTGCTGCGCCACAACCTCAATCTGAAATGATCCGGCCGGCGCTTTGTTAAAGTGCAGCGATGCCCACACGCTCTGGCCCATCAGCGCGAGGCTGATAAAAATAATGGCAGTCACGATCGTCCAAACAACCTCAAGCCGGTTGCTTCCATGAGTATAGACGGCGCGCTCGGCCTGGCCCCGATCCCGATATTTCCAAACCATGAAGCCAAGACCTACCTGGGCAGCGGTGAAA
>JALYTI010000372.1 GCA_030854375.1 Acidobacteriota bacterium
CGGTAATAGAGTAGTCCCGGACAAGAAACTTATCGAAAGTTGGTTCGATTCGGTCTTGACGCTTAAAACTTGGCTGGTTCACTGAAGACCGCTCTCGAAACGAAGCCACTATCCTGCCTGTCCTTTTGATATGGTTATCGTTCGTCAAGGCTAACCAGCTGCTTTGTAACTGTTTTCGGCGGGCGAGCAATGCACTGCGAATTCATGACCAGCGACCCTGCGAACGAACCTGGTTATCTAGCCGGCGCCGGCCATGCTCGCCCCACTTTTCGGGCGTAACCCCGACCGCAAATCATTGCGGAATCGCAAAAACGGCATTCGCCGACGGCTTACGATCAACTCCCGTCCATCGTCGTGGACCCTGAAATAAAAACTATAGGATCCGCTATGGCTGGCGAAATCATACGACTTGGCGACCCGACGAGCCATGGTGGAAAGGTCGTCGAAGGCTCTATGGCCGATATCTGTCACGGCAAGCCCATTGCGTATATGGAGCACAAAACATATGCTGATTAGCGCTGACCTTCAGCTTGGCGCAACGACACTTCAGTCCGCTTGAGGGTCCGAATCGCGTCTCCAAGGAGTGCCTGAAGGATCCCGGATAAATCGAAACGACGGTTGAAGCGGTACTGCGCTTCTGCTAAATACAACGCTCCGTATTTGTCAAAATCGAAAGCGTGATACGTCCCGTTGGTGGCCGTCTTGAGGTTTCCGATGATCGTGTTGATCCACTTGAAGCACGGCATATCTGAACTCTTTCGTTTGGTGCCAACGGTGATCGGCATGTGCCCTACGTCCGCTTTCCTTATCGCGGTAAAGCAAGCCAATCCATCCGAGACAACGATGCTCTCTGGTGCGATATGGCGTCGCGTCCATCTACTGACTTCCTCCCGGCTGAAGGTTCGTACTCGTGAAAATATCGCGCGTTTCGGACGGCCAGAATCGTCCAGCTGAAGCGCCGCAATAAACGGCACCTTGTTTTGCGACCCGCGGCCTCGCTTTCCGCCCTTGTTCGCCCCTCCCAAGTAGGCATCGTCGACCTCCACGGTGCCCTCCAGTACTCGATCCGCCTCTGCGCCAGCCATTACCTCCAACAGCTTGTGCTTAATGCGCCAGGCGCTTCGATAGCAAACTCCGATAAGCCGTTTCAGTTCTAAGGCGGAGACATTATTCTTCGATTGGGTGAGAAAATACATCGCTTGAAACCACTTTGTCAGGGGCAATTTGCTGCCATGGAAAATCGTTCCACTCGTGAGGGTGACCTGCGACCGACAGGCGATGCATTGGAACGTTTTTACCCTCCCATGTCTTACGACGTAGTGACCATGGTGGCCGCATCCAGCGCATACATAACCATCGGGCCAGCGCTGCTTTTCAACGGCGTCCTCGCATTTTGACTCGTCGCCGTAGCGGTGCAGGAATTGACCTAAACTTAGCCCAGCTTGAAACTGCACTTTGTTCATCGCTGCCATGGCGTCACCTTCGCGTTGTCCAGTAAAGGTTGGACACCGCCCGGCTGGAGATGTTCAATTAAGCTGAAAGTCGACGCTAATCAGTTTAGATATTGTCGCGCAGTCGACAATCGTCATTCAGTACTAATACCACACTCAATAATGAGCTAAGCGCAATGCGCGATCTGGCTTTTTGACCGCGTGTCCCTGCTCCGTCTGAAACTTCTCGGCGGTACGAGTGGTGATGTAAAAGATCTCGGATAACTGAAACGACCGTAAAACCGAGACGCATTTTTCCAACGATGGTCGCGCCTGCTTGCCGGGCAGGGAGCGTTTGCATTCATGTTCGTGCGCAGAAGAATGAGTTTCCACAATGCATCTTTTCGCTCTTTTGCTACGCTTCCGATTGGCCACCTTTCACAGAGTTCCGACAAAAAATGAAGTTTCCTGAATTCATAGATTCTAGACGCATTCGATGAAAACCCGAATGGGGATGCTCTGTGGTTAGGTGTCTAGTTTCGTGCGATCATGTTCCTCGTCGGAGTATGGCCCTTTTCCGCGCCAAGGCCGTACTTGACGAACTGATCGCAGATTTCCCGCTGCTGTCGTCCATACATCACAAGGCAGCGTCGGAAGATTCGAGAACATGAGTACACCCATTCATCCCCAAGCCCGTACCACTCCAAAGATCCGGCAAGAAATCAAGGATTCCGGGCTGTCGGACCGAGAGGCCGCCAAGGTCTTCAATATCACCCGTGCCACCGCCGCCAAGTGGCTCAAACGCGATGATGTGCAAGACCGCTCGCACCGCGCCCACACCTTGCATACGACCTTGAGTGCCACACAGGAAGCGATCGTCTTGTCGCTGCGCCAGACGCTTTACCTACCACTCGACGACCTGCTGTACATCACCCGGCAATACATCAATTCTGAGGTATCGCGGTCCGGCATCGCCCGCCTGCTCAAACGAGAAGGCATGGCCCGTTTGGAAGACGTCATTCCCAAGGCCGAAGGAGAAACAATCTCGGCCAAGAAGACCTTCAAGGACTACGAGCCTGGCTTCGTTCACATCGACATCAAGTACCTGCCTCAGATGCCAGACGAGACCTCGCGCCGCTACCTGTTCGTGGCCATCGACCGCGCCACGCGCTGGGTGTTTCTGCACATCTACGGCGACATGACGGACCGAAGCAGCGTTGATTTCCTGCGCCGGCTCAAGCTGGCATCTCCCATCAAGATCACCAAGATACTGACCGACAACGGCTCGCAATTCACGGATCGTTTCGCGATGAAAGACAAGAAGCCAAGTGGCCAGCACGCGTTCGACAAGGTCTGTGCCGGCATGGCCATCGAACATCGCCTGGCGCCACCTCGGCACCCACAAACCAACGGCATGGTCGAGCGATTCAACGGCCGAATCAGCGAGTTATTAAAGCAGACTCGTTTCGAAAGCCGGGCCGACCTGGAGACGACGCTGCTCAACTACTTGAAGCTTTACAATCACCACATTCCCCAGCGCGCAATCGGAACCAAAACGCCAATCCAGGCGCTCAAGGAATGGCATCAGCAGAAGCCGGATTTATTTGTCAAACGCGTCTATGATCAAACGGGACTGGACAAATAACGACTTGAGTTATTCGAAGCGTTGCCAAATCCGCGGACGTAATAGTCCCGGGGGATCTCTTAAGTGCAGACAGCGCCTTTGCTAGCGAAGATAACCGAAGGTGTTGAGCACTAAGGGCGTCATACCGTTCGCAATGCTTGCCAATCGACACGGCCAAAGAGATTAGGTCATCCTTTTCTGTAACATATCGTTCTATTTCCGAATTTTTTCGCCTTAGCCGTATCTCATCCTTAAAAGGAAAGGTCTCGGTCAACAGTGTCAATATCTTTAAAATATTTTGATATCGTTCCTCATCAAGCTGAGCGAATGGTTCAGCTAAATCCCACCCCGGAGTTGGCTCTTGGGTGCTAATCTTCACATATTCACCCACCTGCGTTCCGCCGGAATCAATTCCTGTGAGCACTTCGATTTTCGCGAGCAGCTCGGCAATCCTCTGTTTTTCCGCAGCGGAATTCAACATCGTCAGGCGTTTTTCGACCTTTCCGCAGAGATCGATTTGATCTTTGGTAT
>JALYTI010000373.1 GCA_030854375.1 Acidobacteriota bacterium
GCTTCTTCGGCGATTATTGCGGCGATCTCTCCGCCAATGCCACCGGTGCGCGATGCTTCGTGCAACACAATCGCTTTGCTGGTCTTCGTAACGCTTGCCAGAATGGCGGGTTTGTCCAATGGAGCAAGCGTGCGCAGATCAATCACCTCGACGTCCAGACCTTCTTTCTCAAGCTCTTCTGCCGCATCGAGCGCAGTCAGCACCATCGCGCCGAATGTGAGTATCGAGAGATCGCGGCCTTCGCGAGCTGTCCGTGCTTTGCCGATCTCCACGATGTAGTCGTTAGCCGGCAACTCTTCTCGAAGTCGCGGCAGGCGATACAGTTTCTTATGTTCAAAATACAGCACCGGATCGGGATCGCGAATCGCAGCTTTGATAAGTCCCTTAGCATCGTATGCGGTTGAGGGCTCCACAATCTTGAGGCCTGCCGTGTTCAGAAAAAACGACTCAGCATTCAGCGAATGAAACGGACCCGAGCGGACTCCCGAGCCGCATGGACCACGAAAAACCGCGGGAATGTTCGCGCCCCAGCGATAACGGCATTTCGCAGCATAATTGGTCAGCAGATCAAACCCGGCAGAAATAAAATCAATAAATTGGAATTCCGCGACGGCCTTCATACCCATCAATCCAGCGCCGCAAGCCGCGCCTACGATCGCCGCCTCGGAAATTGGCGTGTCTATGACGCGGCCCTTGCCGAATTCATCAATCAGCCCGTCCGTTACCTTAAACGCGCCGCCGTAAGCGCCAACGTCTTCGCCGATAACGAAAACGGTCGGGTCGCGTTCCATCTCTTCCCAGATGCCCTGACGAATTGCTTCGACAATCGTCGCCTGCCCACCTCGCTCAGGACGCGCTGATTTGTGCTCTTTTTTTAGTGCCGTTGCCATAAATCTGTTTCTGTCCGCTGCTTCCTATTCGGCTGTGCCGCCTGATGTGCGGAAGGTATCTGACCTTCCGTGAAATTCTTTCAGTTGGGGCTACGCCCTTTTGTCCATCTTTAAAAATTGGGGCGCAGCCCCTAACAATATCCGGCCTACGGAAGGTCACAGACCTTCCGCACATCAGACGGCAGAGCCGGCAGCGGTCCGGCGGGCACCAGAAGAGTTATTCGATTTCAATCCGACGCTCCTTCGCGATGCCACGCGCCTTCATTATCACATCGTCATCAACCGATTGAGCTCCGCTCATCCATCCTTGCACTTCTCCCAGCGGACGTCCCAGCGCGATGGCCAATTTCTCATCGCTTCCCTGGAAACCAGCATCACGTAAGCTTTTCAATAATGCGCGGCCCTCGTCCTCGCTGGTACCTTGATCGTCCACTAACATATCTTGCTCGTTGTCGCCCATTTTCTGTTTCACCAGCCTTCTTGATCTAGCTCCCCACCAACTGTTTGCTTAGACAGACTGGCTTTGTCCATTTATGCCCAACCGGCGGACAAGTCCGCTATCTAAACGAAATGTTTTTCAACAAATAAACGACCCCTCTTCAAAACAACTTCGCTGTCAGTTTTTCAAAACTTCAGGCCGGAATGCCGGCGGCACAACGCTATTGTCGAATACTCCGTACGCGGCTTGTTCCGCGTCAGGCATTGGAGACGATTCGGCCCAGGCGCAATCCTCTTCGATCTCGCGCATCACAGCGGCCGTGATCTCCTCCAGCTTCGCCTTATCCGCAAAACCCCGTTCCGTTAAGAACCTCTCGTAACGGTCGACGGGATCGTTGTGCTTCTCCCACCACTCTATCTCACCGGAAGGGACATAGCGCTGGTCATCGTGTTCCGCATGGCCCTTGCGCCGATATGTCTTGGCTTCGATTAAAACCGCGCCTCCACCCCGGCGCGCAAATTCCGCAGCATGTTTTGTCACCTCATAACAAGCGACGATATCGTTCCCGTCGACAATGTAAGCCGGAATATTATAAGCGGCAGACTTCTCCGCCAAATCTCTTACTGACGTTTGCAGGTTGGTTGGAGTCGAATACGCGTAATGGTTGTATTCCGCGATAACGATTAGAGGGAGCCGCTGCACCGCGGCAAAGTTTAATCCCTCATGAAATGCCCCTGTGCTCATGCCGCCGTCGCCTATGTAAGCGACCGCCACAGTTCGCTTTTTTTGCATGCGGGCGGCGAGCAGTACGCCGGTCATCACCGGAATCATGTCGCCAAGATGCGAAATTGGACCAATGAAACCTTTCTCCAAATCGCCGAAGTGAATATTAAGATCGCGCCCGCCTGATGGTCCCCAGGCCTTTGCCATGTACTGCGCAAATACCTCGCGAGGACGAATTCCCTTTACAAGCACGGCCCCGAGATCGCGAATCAGCGGCGTAACAAAATCCTCCGGTCGCAGCGCATAAGCACTGCCCACGGCAGTGGCTTCCTGGCCAAGAGAACGAAAAACGCCACCTACAACCTTGGTCTGGCGATATAGATTGACCAGACGTTCTTCCACAAGTCGCGTGAGCTTCAGATATCGGTAGAGCTCGAGCAGCTGCTCGGGCTTGAGAGTGGTATCGGATGTGCAGCTGAGCGGTTGACCTTCGCCCGGTTTTCGCGGCGCATACTTCGTGCTGACGCGCATCTGGAAACGCGGGTGGCGCGGCCGGTTACGGCGACGGGGATCCCTGCTCACCGATTTCTCTTCTGATTTCTGTTCCATTAGTAATTAATCGGGCCATTGCGCGGCTCTGCCGCCGTGCAGTGCGGAAAGGCTACGCCTTTCCGCCATCCAAGTTACCGATCTGTGAGGCTATGCCTCATAGGAGGCGCAGCCTCTCAATCTAAACAACTTCAACGGTAAGGCAGAGCCTTACCGCACTGGCCTGTGGCAAGCCACACCGATCGCACTGACCAAACATCAAGGGACAGACAGGAATGTCTGTCCTACAGCTGTCCTACTAAATATGCACAGCCAACCCGTGCACAGCTTCCGCAGCTTCCATTACTGCTTCAGAGACTGTCGGGTGCGCGTGCATCGTCCTACCGAGTTCTTCGGCCGTCGATTCAAGCTGCATCGCAACGCAGGCCTCGGCGATTAACTCTGTCGCGTGCGGACCAATGATGTGCACGCCGAGTATCTCGTCATATTTGCTTTCGCTGATAATTTTTACAAAACCCTCTTCCTCGCCAAGAATGCGTGCTTTGCCTGAGGCTGAGAATGGAAACTTTCCGACCTTCACGTCATAACCCTGCTCGCGCGCTTTTGCTTCAGTGAAACCTACTGAAGCGACTTCCGGATCACAATAGGTGCAATTAGGCACTAAACGAAGATTGATTGGCCGCACATTCTTTTGACCCGCAAGGTGTTCCACGGCGACGATTCCTTCCTTCGAGGCCAGATGCGCGAGCAAGGGAGTGGGCACGACGTCACCAATCGCGTAAACACCTTTTTCCGCAGTCTGCTGGTACTCGTCTACGTTAATGAAACCCTTTTCGACTTTTATCTTTGTTCCTTCGAGTCCCAATCCTTCCGTGAAAGGCATTCGACCCACCGCGACCAGCAGCATCTCAGCTTCGAGACTTACCGCCTCGCCCTTGGAAGTCTTGCCACTAACGCGAACACCGCTGTCAGTCTTCTCA
>JALYTI010000374.1 GCA_030854375.1 Acidobacteriota bacterium
GTCGTCCGCAGTCTTTTAAAGTACCCGTCACGCGAAGTTTTTAAATATCAGAATGGCACTGGTGAATTTGTGGACGTCAAACGCCGTCACATTAATGAGTATATTCGGGAAGTGATGGGACAAAACTTTAGCGCCAAAGACTTCCGCACCTGGGCCGGGACGCTGGTGTGTGCCTGCGCCTTAGCAAGAGTTGGCACGGAAATCGTAGAGAAGAGTGCAGTCCGAAAACGAAAGGTTGTAGAAGCCATCAAGGAGACGGCGGGCGTGCTCGGGAATACGCCGGCTGTTTGCCGAAGCTCCTACATATGTCCTGAGATAATCAACAGTTTCGAAACCGGAAAGATCATTGACAACTACTTTAATACGCTTGAGGAGTTGACGACCTACCGCGGAAGGAAACTTCATCCAGCAGAAAAATCGCTGCTGGGTTTCATGAAACGGAACGTCTGAAATGACATTTTTTATCATCCCCGTGGCACCGCTCTTGCCGTCATAAGGGAAGAACAAGACGGCTGTCCGGTTAGCATGCGAACTCAGCAATTGGTTGCGCTTGCGTTAAAAAATCAAGACTCAAACAATACAGCCCCCGATTCAATGGGCACATTCGGACCCAGGGAGGACATTAAAATGTTTCAGGATAAAGAAGGTCAGGGCGGCGGCGGCAAACAAGGTGGTGGCAGCGGTGGTCAGCAAGGCGGCGGCCAGGGCGGCAAACAAGGTGGTGGCGGTGGTGGTCAGCAAGGCGGCGGCAAACAAAGCGGCGGCGATCGCTAACTAAATCAATCCTATTACCGCTTGTTCCTCCTTTAAGCTTGTACAATTATTCGCGCCATCAAAAGCTTAATGGGGACGTGACTATAAGAAGAGGTGAGTTTGCTTGAACTCACCTCTCATTCATGCGGCGTCGACGCGCCCGCGACACTCAGGGGGATAATCATGGATGCCTTTGAACTTCTGAAGAACGATCATAAGAAAGTTTCTCAGCTCTTTAAAGAAATTGAGTCAGCATCAGGTCAGGCAAAGATGCAGTTGTTTTCTCGGCTTAAGAGAGAATTGGATGTGCACGCGCATATCGAGGAAAAAGTTTTTTATCCCGCTTTGGTAAATACCGATGAAGCGCGCGACATTACGCTCGAAGCCTACGAGGAACATAAGGTGGTCAAGGATCTGCTGGCGGAGTTGGCTAGTGGTGGCGCGCCAAATGATGAGTGGGACGCCAAGCTCACGGTCTTGAAGGAAAACGTGGAGCATCACGTAGAAGAAGAAGAAGGCGAATTATTTAGCAAGGCACGTAGAGTTTTAAGCAGAGAACAGATCGAGCGGTTTGGTGGCGAAATGGAAGCTGAAAAAATCAGGAAGCAAGGCGGTACCCCGCCACGGCCGCAAAGCACTTCACAGCCGGCGAAAAGCCGGGCCGAGGACGGTTCGAAGGCCGAGAGTCCCGGCGTGCTACAACGAATAGCCAAGCTCGTTGGGCTGGGTGATAGTTCTTCGGGGAGTACAAAAAAGAAGGCGTCAGCGACAAAAAAATCAAGCGCCAGCAAAACTTCAAGCAAAGCAAAACCACGGAAGCAGGCCGCAACGAAGAAAAGTGCCGGAGCAACCAAAAAAAGCACCACCAAGAGTACAAGCAAGGCAAGGGGCACGAGCAAAGCGAGCACCAGCAAGAGCGGTCGACGCCAAGCTTCGTCGAGTGCGCGAACTTCGGCACGCAAAACTGCCCCGCGGAGCGCAGGGACAAAGAAGGGCAAAGGCCGCGCGGCAACCAAACGAAGTCGAGCGAAGTAACTAAAAGTAGTTTGTACCCAGGCAGGTTCACGGGCACAGGTTCAGCAGTTTCAGAACGAACAACTAAGGAACAAGTCAACAACGAATAGGGAGGGATTGTTATGAACGTGTTTACACTATTGAAGGCCGACCATAAGAAGGTCGCAGGAATCCTTGAGAAGCTTGATTCTACGACCGAGCGGGGAGTTAAGACCCGTGAAGAACTTTTTACTCAGCTCAAAACTGAACTCGATGTCCATGCGCGCATCGAGGAAACGATTTTCTATCCGGCCCTGGAGAAGGCCGACGAAACTCGGGACATAACGCTCGAAGCATTTGAGGAGCATCGTCTGGTAAAACAACTTCTCAGTGAGTTGCAGTCTTTGGCAAAAGACGAAGAACAGTGGACGGCGAAATTCACCGTTCTGAAGGAGCAAATCGAGCATCACGTCGAGGAAGAAGAAGGCGAGATGTTTAAGGATGCGCGCAAAGTCTTGAGTGAAGAAGATATTGAGACGTTGGGCACGCGCATGGAAAAAGCTAAGTCCGAACAACTGAAAGCGGCATCAGCCAGGTAAACATTATTCGATCCGCGCAATTTTAAGGTTGCGCGGATCGATTCACTTTCCAGGATAACGCGTAGCAGGAGAAAAAACATGGAAGGACCCTTACGTGGACTGCTGGCAGGCGTGGCCGCCTGGAAATTCGGCGGTGGCTGCATTTCTACAATTGTGATTTTTATTATTATTTTTTGGCTGCTCGGTTATGTCAGATGCTGAACCGAACTTTACAGGAGTGAGGCTGCGGCCTTATCGATTAGCCATTGCAACGAGCCACTAACAAGTTGAATCGCCTGAGCGGGCAATCGCTTCGGGTCAAATGGTCCACGCAGAACTTCCACGAGGCGCTTCGCCTTTCCTTCACCAGTCACCAGAAACATCGCATGCGCAGCGTGATTGAACACGGGCACGGTAAGCGTAATGCGATCTTGTTTTAGTCGCTCTATCCTTGTTTTGGTGACCCACCCGGTCGCGTCGTTAAGCGCCTCATCACCGGGAAAGAGCGACGCAGTATGTCCGTCATCTCCCATGCCTAGCAAAACTAAATCGAAGCGTGGCCACGATAAGCCTGCGAAAAACGACTTCAATTCCCTTTCATACGATTGCGCATTCGCATCTGCGTCGCCTTCTCCAATAATCCGGTGGACACGGGATGATGGAATCGGAATTTTTGAGATCATTGACTCGTAAACCATCCGATAGTTGCTGTCCGGGTCATCAGGGGGCACGCAGCGTTCATCTCCGAAAAACAGATGCACATCTCGCCAACTGATGTGGGATTTGAAATCCTCGGTGCCGAGGATTTCGTAGACTCGCCTTGGCGTGTTTCCGCCCGCGAGCGTCACACTGAAGAAACCGTGATCGCTTACGGCTTCTTGCGCATACTCTACAAACCTTTGCGCGGCAGCTATAGCAACCTGTTCCGAAGTATCAAAAACAAGAATGTTACCTCCATTTTCATGTCGATGGATTGGCATTTGCTCAATTGCGGTTGATTTAAAGAAAGGGCGGGGGACAGCTTAATCACCTGCATCGTTTAGAAAGCGGACTTGTCCGCCTCGCACGGCGGGGGCACAAGTGCCCTATCTAAACGACGCCCGCGTCCTTTCCTAATTTGGAGCGATCGAGCGACCGGATCTTCTGTTTGTCTAACAGCTCTTCCCATTCCGTATGAACAAACCCTAGTTCGGGTTTATCGACACGTTCATACGTGTGTGAGCCGAAGAAATCGCGTTGCGCCTGAGTTAAATTC
>JALYTI010000039.1 GCA_030854375.1 Acidobacteriota bacterium
TTTTGCGGCGCCACTTAAAAAACGCGCGTCAAAAGCTCGCGGCAAAAGTTCCCGTATTGAAACTGTCTCACTTTCACCCCGCAGATTCGCGAGCACAATAGTGGCGCTCTTGCAAAACTCCCAGATGATTTGCCGGCAAGTGCCGCAGGGCGGCGTTAACGATCCCGTATCAGCAACAATCGCCAGTTCGGTAAATTGTCTCTCGCCTTCCGACAGGGCTTTCCAGATCGCCACCCGTTCCGCGCATACCGTCAGCCCGTAACTGGCGCTTTCGACGTTACAGCCGGTGTACACCTTTCCGCCTTCAGTCTTTAGGGCGGCGCCAACAAGGAAATTTGAGAACGGTGCTATGGACCGCAAGCGCGCGGTTTTCGCCGTTTCTATAAGCTCTTGCAAACTTGCTTCGCTCAAGATGGGCCTCCAGCCGGGGTTAGAGCTCCTGCCAGCCTCTCACGAATCTTCCCGCTAATCAGATCTATGCTCACAAGATTATGACCACCTTCCGGAATGATGACGTCAGCGTGACGTTTTGAAGGTTCGACGAATTGCATATGCATTGGCCGAACTGTAGCTACATATTGTTCAATTACCGATTCTACAGTGCGGCCTCTCTCAGCAATGTCACGGCGCAAACGACGAATGAAACGTATGTCGTCAGGAGTATCGACGAAAACCTTAACATCCATTTGTTCGAGCAGGCGCGCGTCGGCAAAAATCAGTATGCCCTCCACGATAACAATCGGTTTGGGCTGAACCTGCCGCGTTTCATTTGCCCGAGTATGTGTCCTGAAATTGTAAATCGGCAACTCAATCGGCTCGCCCGCTTTTAGCTTTCGCACATGGTTGACGAGCAAGTCGTTATCAAGCGCATCGGGATGATCAAAGTTAGCAACCTGGCGATAGTCGAGCGGCAGATCCTTGAGGTTACGATAATAAGAATCCTGCTGAATAAAAACGACCTCGTTAGCCTCTACTGTCTCCAGAATGCGGTTGGCGACTGTGGTCTTGCCCGATCCCGTCCCGCCAGAAATTCCAATGATTAGACTCACAAAGTTTATTTGAGACGCTCTAAAAACGTTTAGACGCCCGACTTGTCCGGCGACGAAACGGGCGGACAAGTCCGCTGTCTAAACTCTATCTAAATAAGAAAATTGCGCACAAGGGCGTTATCTAAACGAACAATAATCCATCTAGGCCGGCATCCTGGCGATAAGCCGGCGAAGTAACTTAGTAAACGTTTCTCGTACTCGCTGGCCTGTCTCCATTACTTCCTCGTGGTTAATGGGCTGCTCATTAATGCCGGCAGCCATGTTTGTGATGCATGAGATGCCCAAGACCTTAAGGCCCATCTGACGGGCAACAATAGCTTCTGGAACCGTGCTCATGCCGACGGCATCTGCCCCAAAAGCGCGAAGCATGTGAATCTCTGCCGGCGTTTCGTAGCTCGGGCCGGCAAGTCCGGCATAGATACCGCGACGCAGTGTAATTCCAAGATGCCGCGCTTCGTCGGTTACCAGTTCCTGGAGCTCGCGAGAATACACTTCTGACATGTCGGGAAAGCGCGGCCCAAACCGCTCGTCGTTAGGTCCTCGCAACGGATTAACGCCCATCAGGTTCAAATGATCGCTTATGACCATCAGCGCGCCCTGACTCAACTGGACATCAATTCCGCCGGCAGCGTTCGTAAGTATGAGCGTGTTGACGCCAAGCAGCTTAAAAGTTCTGATTGGAAACGTAACTTCCTCCAGCGAATAACCCTCATAGAAGTGCACTCGGCCCTGCATTGCGATAACTGGAACTCGGTCGACCTTCCCGACGACTAAACGACCTGCATGTCCCTGGGCCGTTGAAGAGACGAAGCCAGGAATTTGCTGGTAGGGTATGGTAATGGAGTCTTCAAAGTCGTCGGCAAAACCTCCGAGTCCGCTGCCCAGCACGATCGCGATGCGCGCTTCCTCAGTCATGTGGGCACGAATGGTGCGCGCAGCGTTCTCAGCTCGCGAATAAAGATTAGATGTTGCTGGTCCTTCCGCCATTGTTGTGATTAGTTTCGGGTTATTGCTCCTGTCTACTGCTCCTGCGTCCTGCTCCTGCCTTATTTCTCTTTTTGGTAAGGAATCCCAAGGGCTTGCGGTGGCCGCGACGATCCGATAAATCCCGCCAGAACAACAATCGTCAGGATGTAAGGAACCATTTGAATAAACTGTACCGGAATATCTTCACCAGATGGTAGCTTCACCACACCCTGCATTTGAATAGAGATAGCTTCGGTAAAACCAAACAACAGGCAGGCAAGCAGCGTTTGAACGGGTCGCCATTTACCGAAGATCAAAGCTGCCAGCGCTATGAAACCACGACCGGAGGTCATGTTGCGGGTAAACAATGACGACTGCCCAATAGACAAATAGGCTCCCCCTAGTCCGGCCAATACTCCCGACAGCAGCACGCCCGCATATCTCATGCGCTCCACGCGCACACCCGCAGCATCCGCAGCCTCCGGATTCTCGCCCACTGAGCGCAGCCGAAGGCCGAAAGGAGTTTTGTATAGAACGTACCAACTAATCGGCACCAGGGCGAAGGCGAGCACGATAGGTGTCCACGGTATCAGATGGTCTTTGGAAATCTGCGGCGTCGATCCGGAAGAAAGGAAAAAAGCGCCGCTCAGAAAAGCGGGCATGCCAATCATGAGAATGTTGATGGCCGTGCCTGTGACAACCTGATCGGCTTTGTAGCGAATGCAGGCCACGGCGTGAATGGCGGCAATTAACATTCCCGCCAACATGCCGGCGACGAGTCCCACAAACGGATTACCAGACGCGTAGGTTATCGACGCGGCTGTAAAGGCTCCGGCCAGCATCATTCCTTCCAATGCGATGTTGATAACACCAGATCGTTCGGAAAAGAGTCCGCCGAGCGCAGCCAGAATCAACGGAGTCGAAAGCCGTATGGTTGACCAGATAAGCGCTACGGTAAAAATTTCTGCCATTCATCTACCCCCGTATGGCATTTAGCCGTTGAGGATTACACCTTAGAGCGTCTCAGCAAACCAAACTTCGCGAACGGACCGCGGAAAAAAGCTTCCGCTGCGACAAACAGAATTATTGTGCCCTGTAATACCTGCACGATATCTTTTGTTACGTGTTCAGTGAAAGCATCGACGGGAATTCCGCCCCGCTGGAGAATTGCAAACAGCAAGGCTGAGATAATGACGCCAACAGGATGGTTGCGCCCCAGAAGCGCAACAGCAATACCGGTAAAGCCATAGTTATCAGAAAATCCGTCGTAGTAACGATAGCGATAGCCAAGCACTTCATTGATGCCAACCATTCCCGCGAGTGATCCGGAGATCGTCATAGCGATAACGATCTGCTTGCGAACCGAAATACCACCATACTCGGCAGCACTGGGATTTGTTCCCGTTGACCGCAGCTCATAGCCCCATTTCGTGCGCCACAAGAAAAGATAAACCAGCCCGCAGCAGATTAGGGCCAACACAAACGAGAGGTTCAGGGGAATCCATTGGGGAAAGCCTGGAATAAACTTTCCCAGTCTTGCTATGTGCGCGCCTTGTCCGATCGGAACGCTTTGCATGATCGGATCACCTGGAGTCTTGTAGTGATACTGAACGAAGTAACTCAGTAGTGCCACCGCCAGAAAGTTCAACATGATCGTGTTGATAACTTCGTGGGATCCAAAACGAGCTTTCAATACTCCCGGAATTGCTCCCCACACTCCGCCACCTACGACGGCCGCTGTGAAACACATCGGAATCAGAAGCCATGGAGATAAATTAGCAAACGTAATTCCCACCCATGCCGTGGCAAACGCGCCGATGTAGAGCTGACCTTCAGCGCCGATGTTGAGCAGCCCGCAACGAAAAGCGACCAACACGGCAAGGCCGGTGAAAATCAGCGGGGTTGCATAGAAGAGCGTGTAACCAATGCCAACTGGCCATGAGAAGGCGCTACCAAAAAGCAAACGGTACGCTTCCAGCGGATTATCGCCAATAATGAGAATCAAGATTCCGCCAACAATGAAGGCGGCCACAACGGCGATGAGCGGAAACAGAAGTTCGCGTAATAGTTTCATCGTTTTCAGATCTGGATATTCTATTCCGGGGTTTTTCTTTTGGCCTTGGGTCTTTGGTCTTAGGTCTTTGACTTTTAAACGATCTAACCCGGCTTTTGAACCGACGCGTCTGGGCTAAGGAAACAAAGACCTAAAGCCAAAGACCAAAGACCGACTTTAGTGTCCCCGCGTCATCAGCAGTCCAATCTCTTCGACAGTTGCGACCTTTGGATCAACTTCGCCCACAATGTGTCCTTCATGAACGATCAGCAATCGATCTGACAGCGAGGTAACTTCCTCGAGCTCCGCCGACACAAGCAACACTGCGCAGCCAGAATCGCGCAGGCTGACAAGCTTTCGGTGGATAAACTCGATTGCGCCAATATCGACCCCTCGCGTCGGCTGCGAGACCAGCAGAAGTTTCGGATCAACTTTGAACTCTCTGCCAATTATTAGCTTTTGCTGATTGCCGCCGGAGAGTGAACGCGCTGGAAGATCGGGGTTTGCCGGCCGCACATCGAACCCTTCGATAATCTCATTCGCTCGCCTGCGAATTGCTATGTTGTCCAAAAAGACGCCCGCGTAACTGACGATAGGTTTGCGATAATGCACGCCGAGAATCGAATTCTCAGCGAGATTGAATTCAAGAAGCAGACCCCGGCGATGCCGGTCTTCAGGGATGTGGGCGATTCCCAGCTCCCGCCTTAATCGCGCCCCTTCATGGGAGATATCTCGGTCTTCAAAGATAATCTTGCCTGAGAGTTGAGACGGACTTATCAATCCGGCAAGGGCTTCGATCAATTCCGTTTGGCCATTCCCTTCTACTCCCGCGATGCCGAGTATTTCTCCCTTGCGAACCTCAAACGAAACCTTATCAACGCGCTTCACTCCGCCCCTGGCCGTAACTGATAGATCGCGTACGCTCAACTCCACATTTCCGGGCTTGGCGGGGGGCTTTTCAACGCGCAGCAGTACTTCACGGCCCACCATTAGTCGAGCCAATTCCGCGGCATTTGTTTCCTTCGTCTGTAAACGGCCAACAACACGACCGTCGCGCATTACCGTGACTTCATCAGAGATTGCGAGAACCTCGGCCAGTTTGTGAGTAATTATCACTACGGTCTTGCCCTGCTCACGCATTCGCCGGAGGATTGAGAAGAACTCCTCAACCTCCTGTGGGGTCAAAACTGCGGTTGGTTCATCGAGGATTAGTAGCCGCGCGTGGCGGTAAAGCGCCTTCAGGAGTTCTACTCGTTGCTGCTGTCCAACGGAGAGATGCTCTATCACTGCATTTGGGTTAACAGCCAACTTGAATTCTTCAGAGAGTTTGCGAATTTCTACACTGGCTTTGGCGAGATCGAGAGCAAGTGCACCGCCTGGCTCAGCGCCGAGCACGATGTTCTCAGCGACTGTCATCGTGCTTATGAGCATGAAATGTTGATGGACCATGCCAATCCCCAGGGCAATTGCATCGTGAGGGGACTCAATATTATGGACATGTCCGTCCACGAGAATCTCGCCGCTGTCAGCCTTGTAGAATCCATACGCGATACGCATCGCCGTAGACTTGCCCGCACCATTCTCGCCGACGATGGCATGGATCGTGCCCGACTTCACGACAATATTGACTTTGTCGTTAGCCAGAACGTCACCAAAGCGTTTTGTTATATTGCGAAGTTCGAGCATCTGCGATGGTCGTAGGACTTAGGTCTTTGGTCTTTGGTCTTTGGTCTTTGATTCCGCAATAGCGCTAGTTGGATTTGGCAAGAGAACGTCGTCTGTTCTCCAATGACCCGATTGAGCGTAAGTAAGCGTTCAACTTCGGCGTTAATTCTTTCACCAAAGGTAGAAGGTCACTGATCTGTTTCTCGCTGAGTAACCTCCGTCGGTATGCTCGTCGGAGCCAATGCTGCGTCTCATATAACGAACCCCTGGCTATCCTCAAGAATCGGCGAATTTCTGGATCGGTTCCTCTTCCACTTCCTTCTGCGATGTTAGCGCCAATGCTGTCGCCTGCTCGCACAAGTTGTTTGCCAACTGTGTCTCTTGCGAGCACGTCCCACCGAACAACAATTCTCCATAACTGATCCGCTAATCTCTCCGATAGTTTGTAAATCTGCAAATTCTCAAAATTAGTCTTTTCCATTCGAAAATTTCCTTTAAGCGGAGGGCTGTTGTCAGCGGTGAATACGACGCACTGGATTCGTTCAAAGACCAAAGACCTAAGACCAAAGACCCTTTAGTTCATTTCCCCATCAGATCTACAACCTTGATTTCACCGCTAATAATCTTTTTCTTTGCTTCCTCGACTTGCTGGATCATCTCCGGCGTTACGAGATCCTTATTGTTTGAGTCCATTGCATAGCCCACGCCATCTTCGTTCAACCCATTCACGTGAGGACCTGCCTTGAACTGCCCGTTCATTACGTCCTGGATAATTGAATAGACGGCATTGTCCACGCGTTTGACCATACTCGTCAGGACGAACCCCGGCTTGAGCATGTTCTGATTTGCGTCCACGCCAATAACGAAATGCGTTGCGCGTCCGTCTCGTTTGCCCGCTTGCTCAACCGCGTCAAAGGCACCGAGACCGGAGTTACCCGCCGCGGTGAAGATCACGTCTGCGCCTTTGCTGATTTGTGCCAGAGCAATTTCTTTACCCTTGCCGGGGTTGTTCCAAGCGGCATCAGTAACACCAACATAGTTTGGTATTATGCGAATGTTGGGATTGACGGCGCGCGCGCCTTCCTCGTAGCCACCCTTGAACCGGTGAATCAAACCAATGTCCATTCCGCCGAGAAAGCCGATCGTCCCGGTCTTGCTGGTCTTAGCAGCCAACATGCCCACCAGGTATGAACCTTCGTGTTCCTTGAAAATCAGCGACGCCACGTTTGGAAGATTGCTGAAGCCATCGACGATGGCGAACTGAATGTTGGGATAGTCCTTTGCCACGAGTTCGATGATTGGCGTTTGCGCAAAACCGATTCCGATAATGAGGTCGTAATTACGTTCGGCAAACGCGCGCATTGCCGGCTCAATAGAGGTTGGATTGCCGGGCTCAATATCGCGCAGCACAATAGGCAGCGGTGGCTTGCCGCAACTCGTACCGTCGGGCCACTGACCAGTTTGCGCGCACTTCGCACCTGCCCATGCTGCCGCATTAAACGAGCGGTCGTCCTTCCCACCAATGTCAAAAACAATACCAACGTGGATCTTCGACTTGTCGTCAGCGCCGTAACTTGCCCGGTTGCAGGCCGACCCGAAAACCGCCAGCAAGCAGATAATGAGTATCGTGGACCAGAATACAAACTTCATTCGTTAATTACCTCCCTCACAAGCGGCGGTATTTCAGCAGCTCGATCGCCGACCTGGTAGGCAGCCTGCATGCGTTGTGCCGCTTCTCGAGCTTTGGATGCATCGCGGCAGTAGATCGTTCCCAGCGATGCATCAGCAGTAACGCGATCACCAAGTTTGACGTCAGTAACGAAACCAACTGAGGGGTCTATCGCATCGTCGATGCGCACACGGCCACCGCCTATGGCTGCAATCGCATGTCCAACTTCTGCGGTATTAATTTTTGTAACGAAACCTGTACGCGGCGATTCTACCTTAAACGATTCCTTCACTAAAGGAAGAAACCTGGCCGGGTCGTCGCAGACCCGAGGCTCTCCCCCTTGTGCTTCTACGTTTTGACGAAAACGGTCCAACGCTGCCCCAGAGCTTACGATCTGCTGCAATCGCTTCAGAGCCGCGGCTAACGAATCATCGACGTGGGAAAGAACAAGCATGTGGGCCGACAGCTCGAGCGACAGATCTAGAACCGGCTGAGCGCCTTCGTCCGCTTCAGCCCGTAATAACTCGATGCATTCTCTCACCTCCAAAGAATTCCCCACGGCCCGGCCCAGCGGTTGGTTCATATCCGTAAGTAGAGCGCGCGTGTGAATCCCACAAGAGTTGCCCGTTTTGACGAGAGCGTGCGCTAATAATCTAGCCCGTTCCTCATCCCGCATGAATGCACCGGAGCCCACCTTCACGTCGATTACCATGGCATCGAGCCCGGCAGCGCCCTTTTTTGAAATTATCGAGGCTACGATTAAAGGAATCGCCTCCACGGTGGCAGTAGCGTCGCGCAGCGCATACATTTTCTTGTCCGCTGGCGCGAGCTCCGCCGTTTGTCCTGACATGGCGTATCCAACAGTTTTGAGAACTCGCTCAAATTCCGTAGCATTAAGGTCCACACGATAGCCGGGAATCGATTCGAGCTTATCAAGCGTGCCTCCTGTGTGCCCCAGGCCACGGCCCGAGATCATCGGCACACAAACTCCGCAGGCAGCTACCATCGGCGCGATCAGAAGCGAAGTCTTGTCGCCGACTCCGCCCGTGGAATGTTTATCAGCTTTGGGTTTTGCGATAGCCGAAAAATCCAGCGTGCTCCCCGAGTGCAGCATTGCGTCGGTAAGGTTTGCCTGCTCGTCATCGTCCATGCCATTCAGGTAAATGGCCATAAGCAGAGCGCTGATCTGATAGTCGGCGATCGTGCCGCGCGTGACGCCTTCGATAAAGAAGGCGATCTCCTCGCGCGAAAGGTGATCGCCATCGCGTTTTCGGCGAATTACGTCCTGCGGTCTCAATCGATTCCTCTTAACGTATGTCAAACGAAATGTAACGCAAGCAAGCAGTTTGCATTACGATTCGATAAGCACTACTGCCTGAGCGCAAACTGCAAGTCCCTGCCCCACCGCCTCGAGTCCTTCACCCGTTTTAGCCTTTACACTCACACACGAAACTTCAACGCCCAGAACGTCTGCTATGTTTTCGCGCATTGAAAGTACGTAAGGACGCAGCTGTGGACTCTCGAGCATAATCGTGGTGTCCACGTTTACGATCTGAACGCCACGTTCGTGTCCAAGCCAGACAACGCGCGAAAGCAACTGCAGGCTGCTCGAGTCTTTCCATTGCGGATCGCTGTCGGGAAAGTGAACCCCCAGGTCGCCTTCACAAAGAGCTCCCAAAATTGCGTCAGCGATTGCATGCAACAACACATCGGCATCCGAGTGGCCGTCGCCCCCTCGGTCGGCCGCGATATGTACACCGCCTAGCATAAGAGGCCGTCCTTCAACCAGCCGGTGTGTATCGTTGCCGATGCCGATCCTGAACATAGACGTTTTCGGTGGTCAGTTGTTGCTTCTCAACTAACACAATTTTCCATTTACCATTTCTCATTTACCATTTTTCATTTAAGAGGGATCTTGTAGTGAAATGACAAATGAAAAATTTCAAATGAGAAATGGAAAATCTTCCCACATTTCAGTACTTCCGCAATCGACTACTGACTACTGAGTTCCTTAAGCAACACTTCCGCAATCGCCAGATCTTCCGCTCGAGTGATCTTGATATTGCGTGCACTTCCCTCAACGGTTGCAATTTTTTCTCCAAGGCGTTCGACGAGTGAACTCTCATCTGTCAATTCCGGATCAGAGACATCCGCTTGCTCGTAAGCGCGGCGAAGTAGTCTATAGCGAAAGCATTGCGGTGTCAGCGCATTACGCAGCTCGCCACGTTTTAGCGTTCTGACAACCACTCCATCTCTCACTTCTTTTACGGTATCGACAGGAGCCGAGACCAGGATGGCCGCGCCTTCAAGCCTTGCAGCCTCGACAGTGCGACTAATCTCATCAGGGGTGACAAAAGGCCGTACGCCGTCGTGGACCGCAACGATTTCTGCCGTGACTTCCCGTACAGCTTCCAGGCCACGCAATACTGACTCAGCGCGCGTGGCTCCTCCGAGCACTACTTTCGCAAGCTTTCGCAGATCGTATTTGTTAGCAAGGGAAAGAAAACCAGCGGAGTCCTGCGCAGGTATGACTACTATGATCTCTTGAATGACTCCACACTCCTCGAATG
>JALYTI010000040.1 GCA_030854375.1 Acidobacteriota bacterium
GTGAATTTTTCGGATCCTTATCGGCTAAGCTTGGCAAAGTCTCGGGCTTCACCGAAGAGCAGCCCGTTCGGGCTGAAATTTTCAGTGTTGAACGGCTGGAGCAGTACGCGCAAACCCTGGCCACCGAGCACCAGACCGTCACGAAAAAAGGACGCGCTCAGCTGTTGCCTCGCCTGGAGGACAACGGGCGCAAGCTCGTAGCAGCTTACCGAACGCTTGTCGAGGCTATTAGAAACGGCCGGGCGATCTCACCCGCAGCTGAATGGCTGGTCGACAACTTCCATATTGTTGAGGAACAACTGCGCGAGATTCGCGAGGATCTGCCCAAGAGTTATTACCATGAGCTGCCGAAGCTTGCTGAAGGTGAACTTAAAGACTATCCGCGGATCTACGCGGTAGCTCTCGCGCTAATCGCGCATACAGATTGCCGGCTTGATACAAATACGCTGCGGCGGTTCATAGCGGCCTATCAACGAGTCGCGCCCTTATCGATCGGTGAATTGTGGGCCGTCGCAATCACCTTGCGGCTCGCGCTGGTAGAGAACCTGCGCCGGCTCGCCGCCATCATTGTCAGCGCGCGCGAAGAACGCGAGCAGGCCGACAAGCTTGCCGACAAGCTGTTGGAGATTGCTTCCCGGCAGCCAGCCGCCCTTATCCCACTGGTCGCAGATCGTTTAGGAAAGCGCGACAAGATACCGCAAACTTTTGTAGTCCAACTCACCCAGCGCCTGCGCGAACAGGATCCCGCTGTGATGCCGGTGACAGACTGGCTTGAAAAACAACTGACCCGGCAGGGCACCAGCATCGAGCAGATCATTCACGCGGAACATCAACGCCAGGCCGCCACGCAGGTCACCGTCGGCAACATCATCACCAGCATGCGTCTTCTTTCGACGCTCGACTGGCGCGATTTTTTCGAGAGTGTCAGTCTGATAGAGCCTTTGCTGGGAAAGGATCCGGCGGGCGCTTATTCGAACATGGAGTTTGGTACCCGCGATCGCTATCGCCACGTCATTGAAAGAATTAGTAAGCGGACGAACTCGAATGAGTTGGAGATCGCTCGTGCCGCTGTGGAACTGGCTGAGAACGCGACAAAGAAGCATGAACCAGGTGAAAACTCAGTAGCGCCCACGCACGTCGGCTATTACCTTATTGATGCCGGACTGCAGCAGTTGGAGTCAAACTTTGCCTACCGTCCGCGACCGCTTGAAACGCTACGTCGCTTTTTCCTGCGCCATGCCACAACCTCCTATCTCGGCACACTCGGATTTCTCACTTTCCTCATCGCTGCGATGCTGGTCGTGGCCATGCACAGCGCCGGGGCAAGTTGGCCAATCCTCGTCACTGCATTACTCCTGGCACTTATCCCGGCGAGTGATCTGGCCCTCAGCGTTTTGAACTGGGACATCACTCACTTGTTTGAGCCGCGGCTGCTGCCGAGGATGAATACCCGCGAAGGCATTCCTGAAGAAGCCAGCACCATGGTTGTGGTGCCTACCATCTTTTCGAGTGATTTACAGGTGCGAGAGCTGCTTGAAAGAGTCGAAGTTCATTTCCTCGCAAACCAGGACAAGCATATTTATTTCGCGCTTCTGGGTGACTACCCGGACGCTGATTCGCAGGAAACCTCACAGGACCTGTCTCTACTTGGGTCTGCGAAGGCGGGCATAGAGGAACTCAACCACCGCTACAACAATGATCAGCCCGGCCGATTTCATTTGTTTCATCGGGGCCGTCAGTGGAATGCGTCCGAAGACCGATGGATGGGCTGGGAACGAAAACGAGGAAAGCTGGAAGAGTTTAATCGGCTTCTGCGCGGCGCACGCGACACCAGCTTCATAGTGCAAACGGCTGACGACGCTTTGTTGCGGCAGATTCGTTATGTAATAACGCTCGACTCGGATACTCAGCTTCCGCGCGACGTAGCACGCAAGCTCGTGGGCGCCGCAATCCACCCGCTCAATCGACCGAGCCTGGACCCTCACGTCAAGCGCGTCATCAGAGGTTACGGCATTCTGCAGCCTCGCGTCAGTATCTCGCTCAGCAGCGCCTCACGTTCGAAGTTTGCACGGATCTTCTCCGGTAATACCGGCATCGATCCATATACGACGGCAGTTTCTGATGTGTATCAGGATTTCTTTGGCGAAGGCAACTTCACAGGTAAGGGTCTGTACGACGTCGACACTTTCCAAGCCGCGCTCGATAGCCGCGTTTCGGAAAACTCACTACTGAGTCACGATCTTTTCGAATCACTGTTTGTGCGGGCAGCCCTGGCAACGGATATCGAGCTGCTCGATGAATACCCTTCCTCTTACGATGCATATGCGAAGCGGCAACATCGATGGACGCGTGGTGACTGGCAAATTCTGGGCTGGCTCTTTCCCACGGTCGCTGACGCCAGCCGGCGAAAGATCCGCAATCCGCTACCGTTAATCTCTCGCTGGAAAATCCTCGATAACCTGCGTCGCAGCCTGTTGGCGCCGTCGTTGTTTTTGTGGTTGCTTGCCGCGTGGACTGTTTTCCCGGGCTCATCGCTGGTCTGGAGTTTATTCGCCGTCATAACGATTGCTTTCCCGGTGTACCTGCATGTAACGACGAGCCTTTTGATCCATCCGCTCGGAATTCCGTGGACCAGTCACTTCTGGAGCGTCTGGGGAGACGTCAGAACAAATACGGCCCAGGTTGCTCTGTCGATTGTGCTCCTCGCGCATCAGGCTTACCTGATGACCGACGCAATCATTCGCACTATCTACCGAAAACTAATTTCCCGTAAGAAGCTGCTTGAATGGGTCACGGCGGCTGACGCGGAAAGAGCCGCACGTCACGATCTCGCGGCTTTCTTCTGGTTCATGTTGCCGGCGGAGTTGCTCGCGCTTCTCCCTTTGGGCCTTACTCTGATCCTTAAGCCTGCAGCACTTACTTCGGTCTGGCTGTTTGTTGCGGCATGGATTCTTTCGCCTGCAGTTGCTTATTGGGTAAGCAGGTTGCGGCCACCGGAACGCAAGCTTCTGAGTGCGGGAGATCTGCAGTTTTCACGGCTCATAGCCCGCCGGACCTGGCGCTTCTTTGAGACCTTCGTCGGGGCGGAAGACAACTGGCTCCCCCCGGATAACTTTCAGGAAGATCCTGCTCCAGTCGTCGCTCATCGAACTTCTCCGACAAACATCGGATTGTTGCTGCTTGCTACCGCCTCGGCCCATGACCTGGGGTACGTCGGATCGCTGGAGTTTCTTGAACGGCAGGAGTTGACCTTTGCGACTCTCGCGAAACTCGGAAAGTTTCACGGGCACTTCTTCAATTGGTATGACACTAAGACCCTCGTGCCGCTTTTGCCCCAGTACATATCGACGGTGGACAGCGGCAACCTGGCGGGCCACCTCGTAGCGATGAAACAGGCATGCATCGAACTGCCGGACACGAAGCTGTTTGACGCACGAATAATAGAGGGACTCGCCGACACCATACGGGCAATTTCCGACGAGGCCGGAAAACTTGGAAGCTTTCGACAGCGCACCGAAGTAGTTACCGTCAGTCAATTGCGCAACGAGATTGACGCTTGTAAGAAGATTATTGCATCGACTGCGATGGAGGGCCTGCCGTCGTGGTTTCTGCTGTTTGAATCGCTCAGTCGCCGTGTTTCTGAGATCGAAGACATTATTAATGCGCTGGCGCACGAGCACGGAGAAGTAAACTTCAAGGAGCTGCGCTGGTGGGTGGGAGCGCTCGGTCACCAGGTCAAGTCGTGCCGTCGGGATGGCGAGACGCTCGTACCGTGGGGGCGTTTGATATCAAGTGTCCCGGCGGATATCGGCGGGCAAGAATTAACCGCGCCAAACCCGTGGCCGACGCTGGAGAGTCTTCTTTCCCAGGTTCCAACGTTAGCTGAGGTGCCGGAATTCTGCGATAACGTGCTGGTTCAACTCGCGGCTTTGCAAAGCGACGACAGAGATGCGTCGGAAATTTTCGCCAGACTGACGAGCGCGCTCGAGCAAGCGGCCGGGAACGCTGGCGACATGTTGTCGCGACTTAGCCGTTTGGCCAGTACTTCTGAACAGATCATGGAGGAGATGGACTTTAAGTTTCTTCTCGATCCTGAGCGAAAGGTATTTACCATTGGCTATAACGTCTCAGCTCTGTGTGCGGACAACTCTTACTACGATCTGCTCGCTTCAGAAGCGCGACTGGCGAGCTTTGTCGCGATCGCGAAAAGCGATGTCCCGCAGGAGCATTGGTTCCGGTTGGGAAGACAACTAACTTCGGTCGATGGTGGACGGGCGTTGATTTCCTGGACCGGGACCATGTTTGAGTATTTGATGCCGTTGCTGGTGATGCGCACATACAGCGATACCCTGCTCGATCAAACCTACCGGACAGTCGTAAGAAGACAAATCGAGTATGGCCAGGAACGTGGCGTACCGTGGGGAGTTTCAGAAGCGGCTTATAATGTTCGCGACCTTCACTTGAATTACCAGTATGGACCATTTGGCGTCCCAGGTCTGGGTTTAAAGCGCGGACTGATTGAAGACCTGGTGGTATCACCGTATGCGACCATGCTGGCCGCTGAGATTTACCCGCGGGCTGCCATGGACAATTTGCGGCGTTTGGAGAAGGAAGGGGCGCTCGGCGCCTATGGTTACTACGAGTCGATCGATTATACAGCCGAACGACTGCCGCAAGATCAGAAACGCGTTTTGATTCGCGCGTTTATGACCCACCATCAGGGCATGAGTCTCGTCTCGCTCGCCAATGTTATTCATGACGATCGAATGGAGAAGCGTTTCCACGCGGACCCGTCGGTGCAAGCGACCGAATTGCTACTACAGGAACGCATTCCTATCGGCGCGCCTGCAGCTCATCCTCGTGCGGAAGAAGTGTTGACGGGGCGTGTCGAGCAGGCGCCGGCCGGAATGGTCACGCGTGTTTACGACACGGCGGATCTCGACACACCTCGCACGCAATTGCTTTCCAATGGAACCTATAACGTGATGGTCACGACGTCAGGTGCGGGTTATTCGAACTGCGGCGTGAATGCTGTTACTCGCTGGCGCGAAGACGTCACGCGCGATAACTGGGGGACCTTTATCTATCTAAGAGACGTGCGAAGCGGCGCGGTCTGGTCGGCTAGCTATCAGCCGGTCCACAAGCGGCCGCAGTCGTACGAAGTGGCTTTCTCCGAGGACAAAGCAGACTTCTGGCGCAGCGACGCAGGGATGGTTACGCACATGGAAATCGTCGTATCCGCCGAAGATAACGCGGAGGTGCGGCGTATCTCGTTAACCAACAATTCAATGCGCACCCGCGAAATTGAGTTGACTAGTTACGCGGAAATCGTCCTCAACACGCCGCAGGCCGACGCCGCACATCCGGCCTTCAGCAATCTTTTCATTGAGACTGAATTCTTCGCGGCGGAAAACGCAATTCTCGCACATCGCCGCTTGCGTTCAAGCGATGATGTGCCCGTGTGGGGCGTGCACGTGGTCGTCGTCGAAGGCGACTTCGTGGGCGCCGTCCAATACGAAACAGATCGCGGACGGTTCCTTGGCAGGGGCCATACGCCTGCTGATCCGGTCGCTGTGATGGAAGATCGTCCGCTGTCAAATACAACCGGCGCGGTGCTTGATCCCGTGTTCAGTCTAAGACGCCGGGTACGAATTCGCCCCAATCAAACTGTTCGTTGCTCGTTCAGCACAATCGTAGCGGGTTCGCGCGAAGAGGCGACGCTGCTGGCCGACAAATATCACGACCCAAATACATTTGAACGTCAGCTTCGACTTGCCTGGACCAAAGCGCAGGTTGAAATGACTCATTTGAATATTGACGCCGAAGAGGCACATCTGTTTCAGCGCCTGGCGGCGAGAATCGTTTATTCAGATCCTTCACTACGGCCTCGTCCGCATGTACTTGCGCTCAACACCAAAGCCCAATCCAGTCTCTGGGCTTACGGAATTAGCGGTGACTTACCGATTCTTGTCGTGCGGATAGACAAGGCTGAAGACCTTCCGATAGTTCGCGAAATTGTGCGGGGCCATGAGTATCTTCATTACAAGGGTCTGAAAATCGATTTGGTGATTCTGAACGACAATCCCACCACTTATTTGCAGCTGCTGCAGAAAGAGCTGGAGACGATGATTCGCACCAGCGGCCTGCAAAGTCTGCAAGATAAGCCGGGCGGGGTCTTCTTGCGGCGTGCCGACCAAATGCCGGAAGCAGATCGTATTTTGCTCCACTCCGTAGCCCGGGCTGTAATCGTAACCGAGCGTGGTTCGCTCGATGATCAACTCGAGCGGCCGAAGGTGGAAGAACCTTTGCCTCCTGATTTCGTTCCGCGGCTGCCTTCGCAGACTTATCCGGAGCCGACAGTTGCGCCACCGGAACTGACTTTCTTCAACGGCCTTGGGGGATTTCATCAGGGCGGACGCGAGTATGTGATCCTGCTTGGCGCGGACCAGTGGACGCCTGCTCCGTGGTCTAACATTATCGGCAACAAGAGTGAATTTGGTTTTCAGGTTACGGAAACCGGTGCCGGGTATACCTGGTCCGTCAATAGTCGCGAGAATCGCTTGACGCCGTGGTCTAACGATGCGGTAAGCGATCCGCCGGGCGAAATCCTTTACCTGCGGGATGAAGATACTGGAACTGTCTGGTCAGCTACTCCTTTGCCTATTCGCGAGATGGAACCCTACATGGTCAGGCATGGGCAGGGCTACAGCGTTTTTGAACACACCAGCCATGGGATCTCTCAGGAGTTGCTCCTCTTTGCGCCGCTTGACGCACCCGTAAAGATTTCGCTCCTGCGGCTGCGCAATCGCAGCGACAGACGACGAAGATTGACCCTCACTTTGTATAACGAGCTGGTGCTTGGCGTTCAGCGCACCACTTCTGCGCCCTATGTCATCACTGAGATTGATGCGGCAGCCGCCACAATCTTCGCGCACAATCCTTTCAATAACGAATTCGCAGAGCGTGTCGCTTTCTGCGCGACGAATGAAAAGATTTCCGGTGCCACTTGTGACCGCAAGGAATTTCTCGGGCGCAATGGAACTCTCTCGCGCCCGGCAGCATTGCGCAGGGTGGCTCTTGCGGGCCGTGACGGCGCCGGACTGGATCCCTGCGCCGCCCTGCAAACTACTATTGAGCTGCCGCCCCATGAAGGTCGCGAAACGATCTTTGTGCTTGGTGAAGCTAGTTCAAAGGAAGAAGCTCAATCCCTCGTTCAGAAATTTACTAATCCCGGCAGTGTGAATACGGCCTTCGAAGAGGTGCTCACACACTGGGATCGTTTGCTCGGTACGATAGAAGTCAGAACACCGGATGGGGCCATGGACACCATGCTCAACCGCTGGTTGCTTTACCAAACCTTATCGTGCCGCATCTGGGCACGTTCGGCGTTTTACCAGTCCGGCGGCGCCTTTGGTTTTCGCGACCAGTTGCAGGATGTGATGGCGTTGGTCTACAGCACGCCGGCAGTTGCGCGCGAACAGATCCTCCTTGCCGGGCGCCATCAATTCAAAGAAGGCGATGTGCAACACTGGTGGCATCCGCCATCGGGACGCGGCGTGCGAACGCGCTTTTCGGACGATCTATTGTGGCTTCCGTTCGTTACTGCCTTCTATATAACTGTTACGGGCGACATGTCTGTCCTCGATGAGATCGTTTCATTTCTTGACCAGCCTTTGTTGAAACCTGAAGAACAGGAATTCTATACACAGCCTGCCGTGTCCGAAGAGTCGGCATCGATCTTTGAGCACTGCGCTCGCGCGCTCGATCGCAGCCTGGCGGTCGGAGCACACGGACTACCGCTTATGGGTTCGGGCGATTGGAACGACGGTATGAATCGCGTGGGCCACCTGGGGAAAGGCGAAAGCGTCTGGGTTGGATGGTTTCTCTATACGGCATTGGAGGCATTTGCTCCCTTCTGCGATGGGCGCGAAGAGTTGACGCGCGCCAACCGTTATCGTGAGCATCTCCAGAATCTGAAGAAGGCTTTGGCAGAATCGGGATGGGATGGCGATTGGTATCGCCGCGCTTACTTTGATGACGGCACTCCGCTGGGGTCGGTACAAAATGATGAATGTCGCATCGATTCCATTGTTCAATCATGGTCTGTCATTTCGGGCGGCGCGGAATCATATCGCGCGCAACGCGCCATGGCCGCCGTTGAAGAGTACTTAATACGTCGTGGCGATGGCCTGGTAATTCTCTTTACCCCACCCTTCGACAAGGGAAAGCTGGATCCGGGTTACATCAAAGGTTACGTGCCGGGCGTGCGGGAGAATGGCGGGCAATACACGCATGCTGCGCTCTGGACGCTGATTGCCTTCGCGATGCTCGGCGATGGCGAACGCGCCGGCGAGCTCTTTTCGCTTCTGAATCCGGTCAATCATTCTTCAACGCGCGCCGGGCTGCACAAATATAAGGTTGAGCCTTATGTTGCTGTGGGCGACGTGTACGCAGTGCCGCCTCACACTGGCCGTGGTGGTTGGACGTGGTATACAGGTTCGGCAGGCTGGATGTATCGCGCGGGGCTTGAATCAATTCTTGGGTTTAAGTTGCAAGGTGAGCGTTTGCAGATTGATCCGTGCGTGCCGCGATGGTGGCGTGACTTTGAAATTACCTACCGGCGCGGTCTCACCACCTATCGGATTAAGGTGGAAAACCCGCTTGCAGTGAGTCGCGGGGTCGCTACAGTTGAGTTGGATGCGGCGCTGCAGCCGGAGGACGACATTCCATTAATCGACGATAATCAAACCCATATCGTGCGCGTTGTTCTTGGCGAAAAGCCCATGAAAGCAACCCCGCCGGTGACGGAAAAGGAATCGGCTTCCAAAGAACAAACTAGCAGGTAGGCCAGTTTAGCCGAGAATTTTTCGGCGTCTTGATTCCTGCGACGCTTTCTGGAAACAAGTCATTCTCGATCACTGTGAATAAGATTACATTCTTCCGATCACCATCTGATTTGCGGAAATGGTTTGAGAGGCATCATTGCACCGCCAGCGAATTGAGGGTTGGTTACTACAAAAAAAGTTCAGGAAAACCAAGTATTACCTGGCCCGAGTCAGTCGACGAAGCTTTATGTTTTGGCTGGATTGATGGTATTCGACATAGCATTGATGATGTCAGCTATACCATTCGCTTTACTCCTCGCAAGCCGAGCAGTACCTGGAGTGCGGTCAACATCAGGCGAGTGCGAAAGCTTAAGACTGACGGGCGGATGCTCCCGGCGGGTCTACAGGCTTTTCAGAAGCGGAAAGAAAACAAGTCAGGAATATACTCCTACGAGCAACGGAGGGATGAGTTTGACGAGCCATACGCCACCAGGCTAAAGACCGACAAAGCGGCTTGGGCGTTCTTTCAGGATCGACCGCCATCATACAGAAGAGCCGTCATTTGGTGGGTCGTGAGTGCAAAAAAGGAAGAAACGAGGCTGAAGCGTCTGGAAAGGCTTATCGTGGAGTCAGCCAACGGTCGAAAAATCTCTCAGTTCACTCGCAAAGAAACCGCAAAGTAAAATTACTCTATCAAGAATGGCAGGCAAAAAAGGAATAGCAGCCACGAATGTTTCCTCAGAATTGCATATTCTTGCCGGGAGAAGCAGGCTTGATTAGGTTAAAGGGACAGACTTCGACGATCGTGAAGGGTGCAGATAATTAAGATGTTAGAACAGGTTACTGAATACATGTTAGGGTATGCAGGTTGGTTCTGATGATCTCTTGCGAGCGGAGCTAGACAGCGCTTCCAACGGATCCGCAACGACGACGCCTCTTAGTATTCCAAAGTTCACGGGTCGCCGCTGAAGCGCGCGGCATGGGATTGTCCTCCACCATTGAGCGCGATATCTAATCTTTTATCAGCGATCAGCAAGGCGGTATCGGGACGACTGCGCCCAATAGTCGCTGAGCGCCGCCTACTCCCAAGGTACAGGACAAGGCGCACCGCC
>JALYTI010000375.1 GCA_030854375.1 Acidobacteriota bacterium
ACTCGAGAGATTCCTTCCCAGTTGCCCCAACACACAAGTCAGATTAAAAGCTTCAATTTGGGGGTCTCAGGGTAAGCAAGGCGGGCTTGCCCCCGCTCTTTAGGCGTAACCAGGCTCAGTTATCTTTTTTCGATCGGGACATATGCTACATCTCGTTGCCCGACGTATTCCGCGCGGGGTCGAATCAGTTTGTTGTCGGCGTATTGTTCGAGGATGTGGCCGGTCCACCCACTGACGCGACTGATGGCGAAGATTGGAGTGTAGAGGTCGAGCGGAATTCCCATCATGTAATAGGTCGAGGCGGAAAAGAAATCTACGTTTGGATAGAGACCCTTCTCTCGCATCATCACTTCTTCAACCTTGCGAGACATCTCGTACCACTTTGACTCCCCGGCCTCTTGTCCCACCTCTTTTGAGAACTCCCGCAGATGCGTGGCGCGCGGATCCTCGGTGCGATAGACCGCGTGTCCAAAGCCCATGATCTTTCGCTTTTCCGCAAGCGCTTTTTTGATGAAGGGCTCCACCTTTTCAACTGCGCCGATTTCGAGCAGTGTCTTCATGACATTGGTATTAGCTCCACCGTGAAGCGGTCCAGATAGCGCTCCTATGGCAGCAGTGACCGAGGCGTACATGTCGGCCAGGGTACCGGCAACGACCCGGGCCGTAAATGTTGAGGCATTCAATTCATGATCGGCGTGAAGAACCAGGCAGACATCGAAAATTCGCGTGTGGCGTTCGGAAGGCATTTCGCCTTTTAGCATGTAAAGAAAGTTTGTCGCGATGTTCAAAGACGGATCCGGCGGTACTGGTTCCAGTCCCCGGCGAATGCGATCACCGGCGGCAACTATTGTCGGGAACTGGGCCGTAAGTTTGATGGCTGTCTTGACACTTGCGTCACGAGAAAGATCTCGGGCGTTGGCATCGTAGAATTCTAGAGCTGAGATCGCCGTCCTTAGAACATCAATTGGATCGGCTTCGCGCGGGAATTGCTTCATCAGCTGAATGAGGTCAGCCGGTATTTCGTAAGACTTTCTTAGTGATTGCTGTAATGCGGAAAACTCCGCACGATTAGGAAGGCGCTTGTTCCAGAGCAAAAAGATAACTTCTTCAAAGTTGGAACGCTTTGCCAGGTCATGAATGTTGTAGCCCTGATAAATCAGCTCACCCTTTTCGCCGTTGACGTCGGAAATGGATGAGCTCCCAACGGTAACTCCCCGAAGTCCCGCTGCAGAAGTTCCGGCTGGGGCGTTTGTTTTGTTAGTCATGAAAGTTTTTAGCGCGAGCGAAGATAACAAACAGAACTAGAGCGTGACAAGTTGCACTCGGCAAGAGCACTGGGTCGTTCAGGAAGTCCAGGTGTTGGTCCACCCACGGTCAGTTCCAATGGCTTTGAACGACTGCATCGCAACCTTAACTTCTACGCTTGGCGAACGAACACGGGATCACCGCGCTGGGCCTTAAGAATTTTTGCTGCCGAATGATTTGACGCGGCAATCTCCAGAAAACCCGCGCTGCCCCAAATTCCGAATACCTTGTCCGTATTACCAGTATCTTCAGCAAAGTAAGTCTTAAATGACCTCACCGATTCGCCGTTGAGCGTCAAAGACGCACCGGCAGAAATCATCTCCGGAGACAACTCCCTCTGGCTGATATTTGTGACACAGTTTCCGAAGCGATCAATGTGAATGATTCTGCATTCCAGATTGCCATCCCTGGCAGCAACGGGTTTCAAAGGTTGCAGCCGTACGATATCGATAATTTCCTCTCCCAAGTCACACGGTTTGACGCCGTTTGAAAGCGCCGCCGCGACGGGCGCGAAAACATCTCGGCCGTTGAATGTAGAGCTTACCGGGTGACGGAAGTAATCTGTATTGGTGAGATGAAATATGTTTGGTTTTACTCCCACATTATCGAGGCTGTCACAAACGTAACTGAAGATTCCATTGTCCGGGCCAACAAAGAAATGGCCATCGAGTTCGATCAGAATCGGGCGTCGTGATGATCCAACTCCGGGATCTACTACAGCAACATGAATTGTGCCGGTAGGAAATGAACAGTAGGCGGCAAGTAGAGTGAAGGCGCCCGTTTCAACATCCTGAGGCGGAATCTCGTGGGTTATATCTACGAGGCGCGCGTTGGGATTTAACGCAAGAACAACTCCCTTCACGGAGGCCACGAAATAGTCAGCCGTACCAAAATCTGTGAGAAGAGTGATCAGTGGGATGTGGAGACTCGGTGAAGCTGAGGCACGGGGAGAAGGCGTTTTGTCGCCAAGTCGCGTCTCCGGATCTGCGCGTCGATTTTTCACTCGTCAGAGTTTACTGGATGCGTGTTTCAGTTGCGGTGCGAATCCTTAATTGCTGGCCGCGAGCAAGACGAACATCGTTCCCGCGCTTGGTCAGAACAGAACTCGTTCCCACCGCGCCTCCAATGGCCGCTCCAATCGCCGCGCCTTTTCCGCCACCGGCAATGGCACCGATGATGGCTCCTATGCCGGTACTTGCGCCCACCTTCGAGATGTCATCTCGGGTGGAACCCTTTCCCTTCACGCCACCTTCAGAATCCACCGTGCCGACCCCGTCTCTGTTGCCCATATCAACAACTTCAACTACCGTCGCGCTGAAACCGCTGGTGCGGTTGTCCGGCATTCGTATCGTCTCAAACGAGAGTTGAAGTTCAGCCGCTCCCTTCACTTTTCCTGCGCGCGTGACACGCGTCAGGCGTCCTTCAACGATCGCGCCTTCAAATTCTCGAGGCTCGATTACGCGCGCCTCGAAACGGTCGCCGCGCTGGCTGACATCGCTCGAAAGACTCGACTGCAACTCAACTAATAGAATAGCGTCGCGCGGTATCGAGATTGGTCCACTTATGACTGAACCAGTTGTTGATTGAGCACTTGTTTGTTGAGCAGTATTCGGATCATTCTGCGAGGAGTTATTAACAGGATTGCCGGGCGTCTGCGAATCTACGCTGGCGCGTTGACGAAGTCCTGTGGGAATGGAAGAGTCGAAGGAACGGCGGTCGTACCCGGCGTCGTATCCTACTTCGAATCCTTGCTGGTAGCCGTTGTGATAGTCTTCAATTGGCCCCCATGCTTCATTGTAATTCCGGTCCGCGCGTTGATATTCGTCCTTGTTTTGATAATCCCGAGTAGCGCGATCGGCTACGTCTCTATAGCCGGAGTTGTAGCCGTCAGAATAGCCTGTGCGATAACCGCGTTCCAAGGCAGTCGATTGGTTCTGCGATGCGGTTGAATCTGCCCTTGCGGTCACTGATTCGCCCCACGAGGTCATAACCAGCGCGACCAGCACTAGCAGGAAAACATTTAGATATTTCATTGCTGTTCCTTCCAAGGAGATTTACGGGTACAGGCAGCCGTAGTTGTCTTGGGAGAGCCAAACCCGGGCAAACATGATGCTATCACCCAACCAGCGGGGCAACAACGCACCGGGTAATCCAGTACTGCGTCAGTTTGAAATGCCGCACCATTTACTCAACGTTATACTGGGAGCGCGCGCCCTCGCCTGCAACGCCACATAGCGAGCAAGCTTTCCCT
>JALYTI010000376.1 GCA_030854375.1 Acidobacteriota bacterium
GGACACACGCGTCGTTAACAAGATAACGAGTGGGAAAGTTGTCTGTGCCGTCGACAATAATGTCGTAATTCGCAAAGAGGCGTAGCGCATTCCCGCTATTAAGTTGCGTCTCGTGTGTCTCTATCTCGACGTGTGGATTGATGTCACGCAAACGATCGCGCGCCGATTCGACTTTCGGCCGGCCTACATCAGCCGTGCCGTGAATGATCTGGCGCTGAAGGTTGGATGCTTCTACCACATCGAAATCTACAATCCCCAGGCGTCCGACGCCTGCTGCTGCCAGATACATTCCCGTCGGAGCTCCCAATCCTCCGGTGCCAATCATCAAAACGCTCGCCGCTTTCAAACGCCGCTGTCCTTGGAGTCCAACTTCCGGCAGACTCAAATGCCGGCTGTAGCGAGCGACCTCGTCATTCGAAAGCAACGGCAACGCCGGCGCGACCTGTGATTCAGTTGTGATGCCACCAGCAATCGAAGGCACAATCATTAGCGTGTCGCCATCCTTGATTGGAGTGTCTGCGCCCGACTGATGACGGATGTCGTCGTCGTTAAGGTAAACATTAACAAAGCTTCGTAGAACGTTTTTATTATCGTAGAGATGACGCCGCAGCTCTGTATGGACTGACGTCAACCGATCCAAAGCTTCGCCGGCAGTAGTGGCTTCAACCTCGAGGCGAGAACTCCCGCCCGTAAACTGGCGTAGCGCGGTGGGGATATTTATCGTAACTGCCATAATCAACTTCCTTTCAGTATCTCCGTCTCATCAACCTCTTCATCAACCGCCGGCATGCTGGTCTCGTCTGCAGTTGTATCGTTGAGAATTCGTTCTTCGTTAAACCTTGAGCGATCCGGTTCCATCTCCCAGGAGCGGAGGTCGCTGGCATTCCCGGCGTTTACCGATACCACGATGTAGGAATAAACCGGCCAGGCGTGGTCCAAATCATATTGAGATGGAACGGCCGGATGATCGGGGTGCGAATGATAAAAGCCGATAACTTCCAACCGCTTCGTTTCCGCATATCGTTCGCCTCTCATCAACTCTTCCGGCGTGATCAGAAATCGGTTGCGCTTCGCAGCTTCCTCACGAGCGTTTGAGATCGGATAATTTTCGACAACGATCTTCGCTCCATCTGCGCCGAACCTTCCCAGCAACAGCCCGCAGCACTCGTAGGGATAATCACGTTCGCCATGTGCTCCCATTTCATCTCGATGCTGATCCCCTAGTTTAATCATCTCTACGCAGTTTGAACGCTGCCAACTGCGGCTTTGCCGCTCTGCAGTGCGGAAAGGCTTCGCCTTTCCGGAAATCATCTTTAATTCCTGAGGCTATGCCTCTTAAAACTTTCGGAGGCGCAGCCTCCAGAATAAAAAAGTCACCGACGGAAAGGCGGAGCCTTTCCGCACTGCAGGGCGGCAGAGCCGCTTTCCATTGTCCATGCAGGCCGGCCAGAACCACCCTCGATTATCTATTCCAATAGCGCCTATCTCTAATCTCTAATCTCTGATCCCTGATCCCTGATCTCTGATCTCTGATCTCTGACCTCTGACCTCTGACCTCTGACCTCTGACCTCTGACCTCTGACCTCTGATCTCTAATCTCTAATCTCTAATCTCTAATCTCTAATCTATTCGATGTATCGCTCGCCACCATCGCACAAAATAGTTACCACCACCGATCCGGCTGGTAAGGATCGAGCTAGCCTCAGGGCGGCGAATACATTGGCCCCCGAACTAGTGCCAACCAACAATCCCTCTTCCTGCGCGAGTCGACGCACCATCTCCTGCGCGTCTTCAGTAGCGACCTCCACATTTTCATCGGCCAAGCGCGAATCATAGATACCAGGAACCATTGCCGTGGCCATGTGTTTCAACCCTTCCAGCGCATGCAAAGGCGAATCCGGTTGCATCGAGATGGCTTGAATCGCAGGGTTGAGCTCTTTCAGTTTTCGCGTTGTACCTACGAAGGTACCTGAGGTACCAAGCCCGGCAAGGAAGTGTGTAACGTTGCCATCGGTCTGCTGCCAGATTTCTTCGGCGGTTCCATCGTAGTGCGCGTGCCAGTTGGCTTCGTTGTTGTATTGGTCGGGATAGAAATATTTCTCCCGATTCTCGTCGAACAACGCTCGTGCGATCATCTGCGCTCCATCCGTGGACCTGAGCGGATCCGTCTCGATGATCTCTACACCAAAGCTGCGCAGGATTTGCTTGCGTTGCCTGCCGGCATTTCTCGGAAGACAAATGGCGACCGAGTAACCTCGTGCCGAGCCGATCATCGCATAGGCTATGCCTGTATTTCCGCTGGTTGCATCAAGGATGGTCATGCCTGAACGAAGTTTACCGCTTCGTTCCCCCGCGAGGATCATAGCCAGCGCGGCGCGATCCTTAACTGAACCTCCCGGGTTCAAATGCTCGGCCTTGGCGAACACTTCTACTCCGACCGGAAGGTCAGCCGTGATACGACGCACACGAATCAAGGGCGTGTTGCCGATGTTAGATTCAATCGAATCCGCTCGTCGCAGGGAAGTTATCTTTTCCATCACGTCTGTTGTCATTCCCAATCCTCAGTTCAGCTTCTGGCAAAAACTAAAAGCCGGCCGCGATCCTTTCGGTTATCGCGATCGGCTTTGCCGTAAAGCTCGTGCTGCGGTTCTAAATATCCGATTCGTCACGAATGCATACGGCTTCCCGATCGCGCTGGCAACAGAACCAGCGACAATCGGAACAACAGTAGCAATAGTGAGAGTATTTCATTAGTTAACGTTCGGAAGAATGACTATAGGCAAGCGGTCAAGGCGATGTCAAGCGCAGTAAAAGGATGCTGAGACACCAGGATTCCAGGCGGCGTCTGTGGGGAGCCTGGGGTTGAAGTTTGCCGCCTTGCAGACTTTTTATTCAGGGTGCTGCTCCTCCGAAGAGCCTTTGAGGCATAGCCTCCGGAATTAAAGATGATTTCCGGAAAGGCGGAGCCTTTCCGCACTGCAGGGCGGCAAGCCGCACCGCCCCGGCTCCAGTGATGACGCTGACGTTGCGCAGCCTGAGTGGTACCAAACACTCAAAAATCAAACTTGATCGCCAACTGCAGTTGCCGTGGCGTAATGATTGAGCGCGGCAGGCCAAAAGCTGCGTTCGGAACGGGGCGCGTCAGCAGTAACGTGCCGGTAGCCGGAACGGGAGTAAAACCAGTGTATTGGTTAATGTTGACGAATGATAAATAGCTTCCGCCCGGGGCGAGGCCGACGTTGGCCCTGTTCCAGATGTTGAAGCCTTCGAGTATCAAACGAAGCCTGGTCGTTTCGCTGGTGTGAATGGTTCGCGTTATTCGCGCGTCAGTTTGGTAGACAGCGGGTGTGCGGAAACTATTGCGCTTAAACCCGGGAACACGGTCATCTCGCGAATTGCCGTCGCGATTGATGTCTGCGCCGATCTGCGCTGAATGCGCAAATCCGGATTGCATCTGCGTTATTCCGGAAAGGGTGTAATCATTGAACAGGAATCGGAGAAGTTTATTTGTCGACTTCACTTTCCCCACTTCGAAAATAGAGCTGATCACTAATC
>JALYTI010000377.1 GCA_030854375.1 Acidobacteriota bacterium
CGCCGACTTCCTCCATGGTTACGCCATAGAGTGCACGCGCCATTTCCATCGTCCTCTTGTTATGAGTAATAACAATGAACTGCGTGTCTGCCGACATTTGCACGACCTTATCAGTAAAGCGGCCGACGTTGGCTTCGTCGAGCGGTGCATCGACTTCGTCAAGCAAACAAAAGGGCGAAGGGCGGTAATGAAAGATTCCTAAAATCAGGGCAAGCGCGGCCATCGCTTTTTCGCCACCTGAAAGCAAGAGCACATTTTGCAGCCTCTTACCGGGTGGCTGAGCTATTACGTCAATGCCCGACTCAAGCACATCATCAGCTTCAATCAAACTCATCTCGCCGCGGCCGCCGCCAAAAAGCTCTTGAAAGAGCTCGCTAAAATTCTTATTGATCTGTTCGAAGGCGTGACGGAATCTCTCGCGGGACCGTCGTTTGATTTCACGCAACGCTTCCTCTGTTGAGGAAATGCTGTCGACGATATCCTTCCGCTGCGTAGTTAAGAATAAGAGGCGCTCCTCGGATTCACTCAGTTCTTCCAGGGCCATCATGTTGACCGCGCCAAATGCTTCGATTCTCGAACGCAATTCGTCGACGCGGCCTTGAGCTGTTACCAGATCAAAGCCGTCATCTAAAGGCTGTTCTCGAGCCAGATCCTCAAGCGACTGGTTCAACTCCGCCGCGCAGTTTTCACGAACAAAGCTTAGTCGAGCCTGCGCCTCGGCGCGCTGAACTTCGATCGCGGCCCGCAAATCGCGCACCTCAGCAGCATGGCGGTTCAGATCTGATAATTGAGTGGCAAGCAAATCTGCTTGCTGGCGGGCATGCTCAAGACGTGCAGTGAGCGCGGTTATCTCCTGATCTTCCTTTTCCCTCTCTTCAGCTATCGTGCTGGCTTTATGCGCCAGGTCAGCAATCGACTCGCGCAATCCAACGATGCGTTGAGTCATCTCCAGCAACTCTGACCCGTGGCGCTCGATTCGGCCTGCCAGGTCAGCGTATTCGGCTTCCATGCGCCGCAATTCGGCGGCTGTGCCACGTCTGCGCTCAGTTGCGGCCGCCGCTGCCGTCCTTTGCCCGGCCAGCCCTTCGCTCTCCATCGCGGCTTGGCGTCGAGCATCGGCAAGGAGAGCTGTAGATCTGGTTACGGTGTTAGTCGTCGCGAGGCGGGATGATTCAGCCTCTTCCGCGTCGGCGATTGCTGTCGTGCGCCGTCTCTCAACCTCAATACGTTCCTGCTCGACTCTGCCTGCATCGTCAGCCACGACACGCATGTGACGTTCAGCACGTTCAATTTCATGCGCAAGCCCGGTGGCCGTCACTTCTCGCGCCATCGCTTCTCGCTCTTCGCGCCCGATAGCCTCATTGAGAATTACTACGGCATCTTCGAGTCCAACCAGGCGTGCTCTCGCATGTTTGGCAGAGTCTTCAGCGGATTTTGACTCAACACTTAAGACTTCGGCGCGTGCTCCCAACTCTCGCAACTCGCGTTTAAAGGCAAGCAAACCGGCACCCTCTTCGAGCGCTCGCGCATCCCCGGCGCTTACGAACTGGCCGCTCGCTACCCAATCACCGTTGAGGGTTACAAAAACCTCACCTGTCGCCAGGGATCTGGTCATGGCCTCGTCCAGATTAGCGGCCAGGCGCGCATTCATCTTCTCGGGCAGCGTGCGCTGGAGAACCGAAAGAAGTTCCCGAGGCGCTCCCAGCAGATCGGAAATCTTCAGGTCCTGGGCTATCGGCTCGTTTGCAAATGAAATAGAAAGAGCCGGGCGTTCCTCAACATCGCAGGCTAGAGCGTTGGTTTCTTCGCTGCCGCCATGGAGTCCGGCTACCAGAAAGCTCGCCCGACCACCGTTGTTTTCCCGTAACCACTGAGCTGCACGAGCGGCATCATCCGGAGTGGGAACAACAATCGATTGCAAGGAAGAACCAAACACGCCTTCAATCGCACGTTCCCACTTCGCTTCAACGTTAAGAGCGTCAGCAAGTGTGCCAATAAAGTGGAAGTCGCGCGGGCCGTTGTCTTCTGAAAACAATAGCTGAACGGCTGACGAATAATACGCTCTGCGGTCGTCGAGCTCTTTTAGACTCTCAAGACGGTGTTTGGTGCGCGAATACTCATCGCGCACGCGAGCGAGTTCTGCCTCAGTGTCGCTGACCGCCTCATGACCCTGGACGACAGCATCCACAGCCCGCTCGCGTTCTGCATTCAGTTTCGAGATGTGGTCTCTTGCTGTATTGATCTCTTGCCTGAATGCATCAGCTTCAGCCTGGCGTTCGGCGTGCTGCGCAGCCGCACGTTCGCCCTCACGGCCAAGACCTTCCGATTGAACAGCGAGACGTTCGAGCGTGCCACCTAGTTGACGCGCAATCTCACGCAGTCGTTCGGCGAGCGCAGTGTGCTTGAGTAAGTCTGTTCGCGCATTCTCAATGTCAGCTTCAGCCATTGAAGCGAGCGAGAGTTTCTCGGCATACGATTCTTCTGCCGTTCTCAAACTGGCAGCACTCTGTTCAGCTTCGCTTCTTAGCCGGGCATCGTCTTCCCGAAGCCGTTTGCATTCGGCTTCAACGAGAATCAAACGCTCTGATAGCGCATCGATTTCCGCAGTGACTTCACTCTTTCGCTTCTCAAGCGAAACTGCTTGTTCTTCCTGATAAGCGCGCTCGCGTGTTTGGCGATCGCGACGAAGCACCGCTTCGGCGGCGGCTGCCCGAGTCTCGGCAAGTTCGTCTTCCGTTTTACGAGCCTGCTGGGTTGCGCGCCGAGCGGCCTCTTCCTGGGCAGACAACTCGTCAGCAATGCTACGTTCCATCGCGCTGGTTTCGTGCAGCTTCGTCTCTGTTTCCGCCAGAAGCGTGGTGAGCTTTCGATCTTCTGCGACGAATACGTGACGCAGCAGCTCGCGTAGCTCTTCGCGAAAGACGCGATATCGACGGGCCTTCGCAGCCTGACGCCGCAAACTGTTAACCTGCCGATCTATTTCAGAGATTATGTCGGAGATTCGGGACAGATTTGAGCGCGCGGATTCTAATCGCCCCTCCGCGGCCCGCTGGCGCACGCGAAACTTTGTAATGCCTGCCGCCTCTTCGATGATCGTGCGACGGTCCATCGGCTTAGCGGAAAGAATCTGGCCAATGCGACCTTGTTCGATAATGGCGTAATGACCGCCGGCAAGTCCGGTTCCGGAGAAAAGATCCTGAATGTCGCGCAGGCGGCAAGCTCTATCGTTAAGAAGATATTCGCTCTCTCCCGAGCGATAAAGACGGCGCGTAACCGAAACTGCCTCTCCCGGAGCAAACTCCAGTGCCAGGTTTCTCCTTCGCCAATGTCGTTTGTGTGGAGCTTTAGGTGATGACGAGTTGGCGGGTTCAGCGCTCCCGTTTTCTGTGGCTGCCACCTGCAAAGTTATCGGCGTATTCTCGGTGGCATCCGCGGGCGCGCTTGCGGCCTCATGACTGATTTCCGCAATCTCATCCGGCAAGACAGCATCAAGCTCTATGACCTGGTCATCAATCTGTTCGAGCGTTGAATCAATATCCTCAATGTCAGGCTCG
>JALYTI010000378.1 GCA_030854375.1 Acidobacteriota bacterium
CCGCAAAATGTTCCGCGTAGAGGCGGTTGTAGACAGGAAAATCCTTTTTCATGTTGGTGAGGAAGACTGTGACATCCACGATGTCGTTCCAGGCGGCGCCGGCATCTTCCAAGACGAGCCGCACGTTTTCGAACACGGCGCGACACTGCGCTTCGATGTCGTAACTCAAAATATTGCCATCTGCGTCGAGCGTGACACCGGGTATTTCTTTGCTGCCGCGCACGCGCGGTCCGATGCCGGACAAAAAGAGAAGATCGCCCACGCGCTTGGCGTGCGGAAACGCGCCCACCGGCTCGGGCGCGCGAGAGCTTTCGAAAGATTTACTCATAAATCAGAGAACAAAAATCAGAAACAGAATTACGCTGCGTGCTGCTGGTCATAGCGAATGACGTTCGATCCTCGCTAAGTAACGTTGCGCGCGTTGCCGCCGGCTTGAACGTCGAGCGGCATTCCGCTGATGAACGTCGCCTCGTCTGAACAGAGAAAGGTAATAGCATCAGCAATGGCTTTCGGTTCTTCCGGGGATATCGCGCCAGCCACCTTGTTGGCAATTGTCGCCGCCGCCGCCACCGAAGCGGCCTTAATCATTGTCCTGCGACTAATTCTCTTCGGTTGATCGTTCATAGGATCAGAGGTCAGAGGTCAGAGGTCAGAAGTCAGAAGTCAGAGGTCAGAGGTCAGAGGTCAGAGGTCAGTTGGTGAGAAGGATTCTCGCTGCGCAACCGACGACTGACAACACACGAACCACTCACTATTGACCCCCGATCTCTCATCTCTTTTGATCTCTGACTTCTGTCTTCTGACTTCTGCCCTCTGACTTCTGGCCTCTGGCTTTTATCCAAACAATTCCCAGATCTTCTTCATTGCCGGGCGTTGTGATTTCTGATCGCGAACAGCGATGAAGATGGTATCTTCTCCCGCCAGGGTCCCCGCGATTTCCGAAATCGCCGCGCCATCGATTTCCACGGCCACGGCCGATGCCAGTCCAGGTTCTGTTCTGGCTATCACCAGGTTTTCGCCAGACAAGTCGAGGCTCAGCAGCCCACGTCCCCCAGCTCCGTTCGATCTGGGCACCGTGTAATGTCCGCGATGCTTTACAATTCCCAGTTCTTCCAGATCTCGCGAGAGGCTGGATTGAGTCGCCGGCACGCCGGCACGTTCAAGAGAATCGCGAAGCTCAGCCTGAGTTCCGAAGGGCTTCGCACTTATCAGGCTTAAAAGCCTTTTCTGTCGTAAATTCTTTTGCATATAAACACTCGATATGCATCTTATTTGCATAACGGATGCATAGATGCATAAACTAGCAGGCGAGATGCATGGACGTCAACTGACGCCAGGATTAGGAGTAGCGAATGGCTGAAGGTAAAACGTTATGGGGCGGTCGGTTTACGAGTGCGGCAGATCCGTCTTTTGTGAAATTTAACAACTCTTTTGCGTTTGATCGAAGATTGTTTGAGGTCGATATTCGTGCCAGCGTATCCCATTGCAACGGCCTGGTCTTAGCTGGTGTGCTTAACCAGGAAGAAGCAGCCAAGATTAAAGATGGACTGCGAACAATACTCGAGCGCGGCCTTAGCGTCCCTGGTTACTTTGACGAAATAAAATCCGAAGACGTTCATTCCTTCGTCGAAGAGCGCCTGGTAGAGATGATCGGAGACACGGGACGTAAGCTTCACACGAGTCGTAGTCGAAACGATCAGGTGGCCACGGATCTCCGTCTGTGGTTGAGAGAGGCGACAGATCAACTTTTAAGTCAGGTACGCGCCACTCAGGAAGCGCTGCTCGATTTGGCGGAGAAGAAGAGTGAGGCAGTGCTTCCGGGTTACACCCATCTGCAGCATGCGCAGCCTATCCTTTTGGCCCACTGGTGTCTTGCGTATTTCGAGATGCTGGCTCGGGATCGCGAGAGGCTGAAGGAGACACGAAAGCGAGTCAACGTTTCCCCGCTTGGTTCGGCCGCGCTGGCGGGTGCTTCGTATCCTATCAACCGCGAAGCTGTAGCGCGCGAACTGGGATTTGAAAGCGTTTCCCGCAACAGCGTGGATGCAGTTGGCGATCGCGACTTCTGCATTGAGTTTGTGGGAGCCTGCGCGATAATTATGGTCCATTTATCGCGGTTTGCGGAAGACGTAATTCTTTACTCAACAACTGAATTTGGATTTTTCGACCTCACTGATGCGGTGGCAACGGGATCAAGTTTGATGCCGCAAAAGAAAAATCCCGATTCGGTGGAACTGGTTCGCGGCAAGGCCGGGCGTGTTTTTGGCCACGTCATGTCGCTCCTAACGATGCTCAAGGGGTTGCCGCTTGCTTATAACAAAGACATGCAAGAGGACAAAGAGGCAGTCTTCGACACGTTTGACACTACATCAGCCTGTCTGGAAGTGGCGATTTTGGTTTTGCGAAATATGGAGATTAATGAAGCTCGAATGCGAGAGGCAGCATCCCAGGGGTTGATGAATGCCACCGAACTCGCCGACTATCTTGTGCGCAGGGGAACGCCTTTTCGCGAGGCGCACGAGACAGTGGGAAGCATCGTCTTGAGAGCCATGGAGAAAGGCGTCGAATTGTCCGACCTGTCGCTGGAAGATCTGCGCTCATTCTCGAACAGGATTGAAAGCGATGTTTTTGATTCGCTCACGCTCGAGAGAACGTTGGGGACAAAATTTCAAGCGGGCGGTACCGCACCACCGCGAGTAGCAGAAGCGCTTCGCGCTGCTCGGTTAGGATTAATCTCCTGATTTACCTCTTGGGACGGCGCCGGGTCGGCGAAACATTCTTCTTCGTAGCTGACGGTTCTGGCTGAGCTGCGACTTCGACTCCAGGTTGAATCGTTTCCTGGTAAATGTATTTGCCATCCTCAAGTTTCAGAATGACCGCCGGCTTCACCGCGTTTCGTTCTCGGTCCATACTGATTATTCCAGTTACGCCCACAAAGTTTTTAGTTTCCGCTAAAGCATCGCGCAACTTTTTCCCCTCAGTTGTCCCCGCGCTTTGAATCGCCTCGGCCAGAAATCGCAACGCATCATATGCCAGCGCAGCATGCGCGTCAGGGGTCAGATTTCCGTAGCGGTGTTTGTAGTCACGCGCAAATTTCTGAATGTTTTCCGACGGGTCATCCGCTGAATAATGATTTGAGATATAGCAGCCATTCAATGAGTCTCCGCCGAGCTCCCAGAGCTCCGGAGCGTCCCAACCGTCAGCTCCGAGCATCGGAACAGTGATGCCCATCTGGCGCGCTTGCCGGGCAATCACCGCCACATCCCCGTAATAACCGGGAATGTAAATGACATCCGGCTCTGCAGCCTTGATCGCGCTCAGTTGTCCGCGGTAATCGGCATCACCTTGCGAGTACGACTGCTTCGCGACGATCTTGCCCTCAAGTTTGGCAAAACTAAACTCAAAAAACTCTGTCAATCCGCGGCTGTAGGGCGAATTGAAGTCGAGCAGGATTGCCGCTTTCTTTGCCTGCAGAGTGTTGGCTGCAAACTTTGCCATCACCTCGCCTTGAAAAGCGTCAATAAAGCAAGCGCGAAAAATGTAATCACCAGT
>JALYTI010000379.1 GCA_030854375.1 Acidobacteriota bacterium
GACAAGGCAGCACACTCCAAAACGTTTCACAAATGCAAGAAGACGATCCAATCAGGATAGGTGACGAGGCGCGTACGGAACCGGCCTTGACGCCGTTGGGCCAACCGCCCGAACCGCCACTGCGATCTCGCCGGGGCGACGTGATCCATACTGCGCCGGAACTTGCAGTTGGTGAAGCGGATGTTCGCTCCGCCGAACGCGGCGAAGTACTTGGGGGGACGTCACTATGGAAAGATGCCTGGCGGAGGCTTCTCAAGAACAAACTCGCCGTCTTTGGTATGGTGGTGGTCGTAGTCGTAGCAATCGCATCGATCATTGGACCCGCCATCATAAAGAAAACTACGGGCTACGCTCCGGATTACATTCCCCCGGACGCGAACCTTATTAGGTCGTTCCCGCCATTTAGAGCCCCTGACGGATCTTTCTCCTGGTCACATCCGATGGGGACAGACAATAGTGGTCGCGACATGCTCGCTCGTGTTTTGCAAGGCGGTCAAATTTCATTAATGGTCGGGATTATCGCGACCGTTGTTTCACTGCTCATTGGCATCGCTTACGGTGCGATTGCCGGTTATCTCGGCGGGCGCATCGACAATCTTATGATGCGTCTTGTCGATATCCTTTATTCATTGCCGTACATCATTCTCGTGATCGTTTTGCTCGCTATGTTTCGCAGGAACACGCCGGTGGGCCAACTGGCGCTTCTTTTTATTGCGCTCGGCTCTGTGTCGTGGTTGACGATGGCGCGAATCGTGCGCGGACAAGTGTTGTCACTAAAGAATCAGGAGTTTGTGCTGGCGGCGAGAGCGACGGGCGTTTCAACTTCGCGGATAGTTTTCCGGCACATTATACCTAACACGCTTGGCCCGGTAATCGTTTACGCCACGCTTACTATTCCGACAGTAATGCTGACGGAGGCATTTCTATCGTTTCTTGGTTTTGGGGTGCAGCCGCCTCTGGCGTCGTGGGGAAGTCTGGCGACAGAAGGCATTTCAAACATTGCAATTTTTCCCTGGCAGCTCATTTGCCCGGGAGTGACCATGGCGCTGACGCTCTTTTCACTAAATTTTCTCGGCGATGGGTTGCGCGACGCGCTCGACCCGCAGATGCGGAAGTTGTGATCTTGATCGGAGATCTTGATCGGAGATCTTGATCGGAGATCTTGATCGGAGATCTTGATCGGAGATCTTGACTGAGATCTGAGATCTCAAATTTCAAATGTCAGATCTCGCTCGAATCAAAACATGAGTCAAGCAAACGGAAATCTCCTCGAAGTCACCGATCTCCGCACCTATTTCGATACTGAAGACGGAGAAGTCAAAGCTGTCGACGGCGTTACGTTTCAGTTGAAGCGAGGCGAGACTTTGGGAATTGTGGGCGAGTCGGGCTCCGGAAAGTCCGTTACCAATCTCTCAATCATCCGTTTGATTCCTAGTCCGCCGGGCAGAATCGTTTCAGGTCAGATCGTCTTTGACGGCATCGACATATTGTCATTGAAGGAAGAAGACGTGCGGAGGATTAGAGGCCGGCGCATAGCGATGATCTTTCAAGATCCCATGACGTCTCTCAATCCGTTTATGAGGATTTCCCGGCAGTTGATGGAGATAACTCAACTCCACCTCGGACACACAAGGCGGCAAGCGTACGAGCACGCCGTGAAAATGCTCGAGACCGTGGGTATTCCTGATGCGCGAGCCAGAGTGGATAGCTATCCGCATGAATTTTCCGGAGGCATGCGCCAACGCGTAATGATAGCCATGGCACTCTCATGCGAACCCGAGCTGCTCATCGCCGACGAACCAACCACCGCGCTCGATGTAACTATCCAGGCGCAGATCCTCGAGTTAATCAAGGTCCTTAAACAGGCTACCGGCACAAGCGTCATCTTAATTACCCATGACCTGGGGGTTGTTGCGGGCATGACGGATCATTTGCTCGTAATGTATGCGGGCAAAGTTTTTGAGCAGGCGCCGACACGTGAGTTATTCGGGCTCCCGGGAAATCCCTACACCAAAGGCTTGTTGCGCTCGGTTCCGGATCCAACCGACGAACAAGGCCAGCTCTATCAAATTCCCGGCTTGCCTCCGGATGTGGCGCACCTGCCTCCAGGCTGTCCCTTTGCACCTCGCTGCGAGCGCGCCCAGGAGATTTGTCACCGCGAGTACCCGCCTTTTGTGCAACTCACTTCAGATCATTATTCGCTGTGCCATTTCGCCGTCGAGGTTTACGAAGAATCTCGCGCAGAGGCAGGAGCAGTAATTGATAGTCGGTCGCGATGAAACCAGGATGAACATGCAGAAAGGGAGCTGAAGGGAACCGTAAACGAATGTCCCGAGCTATCGAATCAAGCGAAATCGGACGGCGTGAGCCTTTGATCGCCATTCGTAATTTGTTCGTCTATTTTGATCTGGGATCCAAAAGTACAATTGGTTCCAGCAGGCGATCTCTCTGGATGGCGGTGAGCATAATCGGAGCTTTCCTGGGGTGCGCTCTTGTTGTGGCCGCCGGCACCCTCCTCCGAGTTTACCCCGATGGGTTATGGCCAAAGATTTTCCTAACCATCATCTTCTTTGCGCTCTCTTTTCTAATCGTCAATCGTGTTGCCTTGCTCATTCTCGGCGTCCGGGTGCGCCGCACTGTGAAAGCAGTGGATGGCGTCTCGCTGGACATCTACCCCGGAGAGACGCTGGGCCTTGTTGGCGAATCAGGTTGCGGCAAGTCGACCCTGGGACGGGCAATACTTCGGCTCACGGAACCCACGGGCGGAGAAGTGCTCTATGGGAATCGTGATCTGGCTCACCTTTCGAAGCGAGAAATGCGACAGCATCGTCGACATCTGCAAATTATCTTTCAGGATCCTTATGCGTCGCTTAATCCGCGAATGACTGTGGGTCAAATTGTAGGTGAGCCGTTGGAGACATTTCGGCTTGCGACGCGCAAAGGAGCAGACCGTCGCGTCCAGGAACTGCTGGAAACGGTAGGTTTGAGCAAACGGTTCATAAAACGCTACCCGCACGAGTTCTCAGGCGGACAACGACAACGCATCGGAATCGCACGAGCCCTGGCGGTCGATCCGGATTTCATTGTGGCTGACGAGCCAATCTCTGCGCTTGACGTTTCGATCCAGGCCCAGATCATGAATCTTTTGGAAAGGCTTCAGGGTGAGAAGAATCTGACTTACCTGTTTATCTCTCACGACCTGCGGGCGATCCGTCACGTTTCAGATCGCGTGGCCGTAATGTATCTGGGGAAACTTGTCGAGGTAGCGGATGCAAAAACTATCTATGCCGATCCCCTCATGCCTTACACGAAGGCGCTGATCTCTGCCGTGCCTGTACCCGATCCAGTAGTAGAAGCAACTCGGCAACGCATAGTGCTTCAAGGCGATGTGCCCTCGCCGATAAATCCTCCTTCTGGTTGTCGGTTTCACACGCGCTGCCCTTATATGATTCAAGCTTGTAAAGAAATTGTCCCGCCTCTCACGGAAATCAAGGCCAATCACTTCGCCGCTTGCATCCGCATCAGTCCGGAGCAACCTGACAT
>JALYTI010000380.1 GCA_030854375.1 Acidobacteriota bacterium
TATGAAGGTCGAGCGAATGTAATGTACGTCCCCGCCAAACTTGAGCGAGTGAGCGTCGCGCACAGATGACACAACGTCCTGCAACTGCGCGCGCGACTCGCGGCGATCGGTTGCGCCGGAAGTTGACGAACCAGCGACGAGCGTTCCGGAGCGCTGAGCGGGATCATTGGAAGGCAATGGATCGTCTAAGGTAATTAGTACTACCGGCTTTCTGCTGCCACCGCCTGCAGTGACTGAAGGCGTTAGCCGCGAGAACTGAACGCGGGTTTGATTGACAAGCGTTCCGGAGGAGACGAGGTTGTCGGTGTAGGAAACAGCATCAGTGCCGCGCCGCTTACCCAGCAAGGCATCCGCCAGACGATTGCCGCCGCCAAACTGCCGGAGATTATCTTGCCGCCCCAGCTGATAAAGCACGGAACTGTTGTGAAGATCCGAGAACTTATGATCGATGCGCGTCGTGAATGTGTGGTTCTTTAGTGGCGTGCTGACAGACGAAACGAAAGGAGCGATTCCCGCTTTGAAACGCAAATCGCCGATCAGCGCCGGATCGGTGACTGTTGCAGATGGAAGCGGAAAGAGCGAGTTCTGTTGAATTGGAACAAGCGTATCAATCGTAGCGGAGTCGAGAACTGTGTCATATTCGTAAGCAGTAAAGAAAAACGTTCGCTCACGTCCGTCATAAAGCGGCAACCTGACGGGACCGCTAAATGTGAACCCTGGAACGTGCTCTTCAAGCGGCAGTCGCGGAAGACCCTTTGCCTGATTGTTTGAGGTGTTGGCATTAAGAATGTCGTTGCGAAAAAAATAGAACACGCGTCCGCGATAACTATTTGAGCCGCCTCGTGTGCGAATATTGATGCGACCGCCTGAAGCGCGACCATACTCCGCGGCGAATTGATTTGTAATGATCTGAACTTCCTCAACAGCTTCGATCGAAGGTTGAAACCGCTCGCGCGCGGCGCGATCGTCGTTGTTGTCGAGGCCGTCAATGGTGATGTTGTTTGAATAAGCAGGACTCCCCGAAAGAGAAAATGTTCCGGCTTCTTCGGGAGTGTCGGCTGCGGTGGCGTTGCGGTCCTCGGCAAGGTCACGCGTAGATAGTGCTTCTTCGGAGACACCCGGCAGGGTGAAAACGAGATCCAATGGCGATCGTGTGGAGACGGGAAGCGATTCGACTTCAATCGTTGTGACGGTGCCGCCCACCACGGTGCGGGTAGTATCAACGGCCGGAGTCTCGGTGGCAGTTACGACCACCACCGCATCGACTGTTACGCCTTGAGGAACAAGCATCACATCAAGCTGTACGTTTTTGCCTGCAATGAATGACAGCCCGGTCTTTTCTTGTGGCGCAAAGCCTGAAAATGAAGCGCGCAGATTGTAGACGCCCGGTTCAAGCTGGATGAGGCGATAACGCCCTTCATCATCAGTCACGGTAGTGCGTGTCGCGCCGGTTTTCACCCGTACAGCTTCGATTAAAGCTCCAGTAATCATCCCTCCATTCTGATCCGAGACTCGTCCGCTGATCGTTACATTGTCGAGATCTTGCGCGAAAACAGGTTTAGCTTCCAAAAAGAGTAAAGCAATCAGAGACATAGCCAAGGGAACGGTTAAGCTGAGGACACGGCGAGAGGCAGAATTTTTCATTAGATCTCTACGGATTGCGGCAATGCCGGAGCGGGCGGAAGTGGATAGCGGATGCGTGTTGATAGCGGCGGATGGCGTCCCTAGCGTGAAGACGTCATCAGTTGACCCGAGCGTCCTGCAGTCCCAGGTGTCCTGTAGCTCCCAGTTTCCTGCGGCCTCGAGAGTCCTGCAGTCCCGAGTGTCCTGCGGCGAATACTTTTACGGCTCTGCCGTCTGATGTGCGGAAAGGCTTTGCCTTTCCGTCGCCTACAATTTAAGAGAGGCTGTGCCTCGACCAATGCGTGGCGGGCACAGCCTACTCCGAGCGGATCTATGAAAGCCACGTTTGGGATAACTGGGGCCATGAAGGGTAGATGCAAGAGACTTTGCTTAACGGCAGGTGCAGTGAAGTGCTGAAGATTCAGTGAGTTCTGAAGTTTTGATTACAAGCTTTAGCTTGCGTGTTACCAACCAGCAACCTAAAGGTTGTACTCTGAACTTCTCGAATCCATCCCAAGGCGGGTCCCAGGACAATGAAGAGAGGGCGTTGCTCCAATTAGAGCAACGCCCCTCTTGTCTTTCGAATAAAGTCTTCGGACTTCTAGAACTCAAACCTCGCGGCAAACTGAATAATGCGCGGCGGGTATGCATTGCCGCTCGTGATTTGTCCAAAGGTTGAGCTGTTGATGTTGAAGATATTGCTGTCCTCGCCAAAGCTCGTCGCGTTGGCGCCCGAAGGAGCAAAGAAATTAACGTTGTTGAGAACGTTAAAGACTTCCATGCGCAACTGGAGTCTGGTCCTCTCGGTGAAAGCGATGTTCTTAATCAAGCCGGCATCCCAGTTGAAGTACATGGGTCCGTTGATGAAGGTGCGCGGCAAATTGCCGGTCTGTCCAGGCTGCGCCCTGAAAAAGACCTGACCGGGGAAACTCGCGGACGGTGTCGTTCCTAGATTGCCTCCCGTTGCCGTGCCATCAGGAGCAATTACAGACGGATCGATGAAATAAATCTTTCCGTTTTGTTTGAAAATGCCCACGAGCTTCTTGATCTGGTCCGTCGTCAAATTTGAATTTGCAGTCTGCCGCAGGGACCGACCACCGCGATTGAGGGTTCCGGTAAGGTCTCGAATTGAGATTGGCGTGCCGGAACTGAAATTAATCAGAGAGCTGATTTGAAACCCGCCGAACAATCTGTCAATACCCCTACCCTCGCTGAAGAAACGCTTGCCCTTCCCGAATGGCAGTTCGTAAATCGAGTTGATGTTCAAGCTATGCGTGCGGTCATAATCCGTTCGCGCATAATCCAGATTCTTGTTGTTATTGTCCAGAAAGGGATCGAACCGTGCCTGGCCGTCGGTTTCGATATTCGAAAGGATCTTCTGGAAAGTATAGTTGGCCTGGAAACTCAGCCCACCTGTGAAGCGCCGGCGTATCTCAGCCTGCAAGGCGTGGTATCGATACTTCCCTCCATTGATTAGATAATCGACCGGACCCGCAAAAACATTTTTGCGGAAGGCGATGCCGGTGTTCGTTCCCGGGTCGAAATCGAGGCCATTTTGAATGTAGATCAGCGCCAGATCCGCGGGAGTGCCGTTAATGATGGGAGTAGTTACGGCCGGATTATTCAGGAAGGCGCCGAACGGTAAACGGTCGAACGCGGGCAGTGGTTGACTGCCGGGAATTGTCGGATTATAGCTCGCGTCGGTGCAGCGGAGGAGAGGGTCGCCCGTTCCGGCAATCCTTGCTCCCTGCAGCCGGCAGTTGTTCCGAGCGGTGAGGAAGTCCGTCAGGTAATTACTGGCGTTGAGGTTGATTTGGTTAAGGTCAACGCCGCGGACCATGCTATTGCTGCGACCGCCGACATACCGAACCTCAATCGCGGTTTGGTGACCGATCTCCCTCTGAATGCCC
>JALYTI010000381.1 GCA_030854375.1 Acidobacteriota bacterium
TCTCAGTTCGGATTGGGGTCTGCAACTCGACCCCATGAAGTCGGAGTCGCTAGTAATCGCAGATCAGCAACGCTGCGGTGAATACGTTCCCGGGCCTTGTACACACCGCCCGTCAAGTCACGAAAGTTGGTAACACCCGAAGCCGGTGGCCTAACCCCTTGTGGGAGGGAGCTGTCGAAGGTGGGACCGGCGATTGGGACTAAGTCGTAACAAGGTAGCCGTACCGGAAGGTGCGGCTGGATCACCTCCTTTCTAAGGAGCACCTGCAATCACCTTGCCTCATGTATGTGAGTGTGGAGGGGTTGCCAGGAGTATATGCCCGCTGCGCAGGCGATTGTTCTGCGGCGGGTGCTCACGGGTGGAATATCAATAAACAGCGGCCGCCGGTTTTTCCCGGCACCCAGTACGGCCACTTCTTCGGGAGTGTCCTGGAACGGTGCGGGGAGGGTGCGGGCGGTTTAGTGTTTGGCACACTGTTGGGTCCTGAGGCAACAGGACCATGCCATGGCTTCGTCTGCTTTTTGGGGGGCGGGGTGGTGGTGTGGGTTTTGTTTGTTTCTGGTTTCCTGGCTGCACCGATCACACATGATCAGCCCTGACGGGTTGGCCCCTTTGCGGGTTGTGTGTGGGGTGTGTGGTATGGGGTTGTTGTTTGAGAACTACATAGTGGACGCGAGCATCTTTTATAAGAAGCAATTTCCAAGAATATGAACCTGGATCTGTTGTTCTGCCTTTCGGGGTGGAGTGATGGTTTCTGTGGTTCTCTCGAAAATAGCGTTTTTGATCTTTTGTGGTCAAGTTTTTAAGAGCACACGGTGGATGCCTTGGCATTAGGAGCCGAAGAAGGACGTAGGAATCTGCGATAAGCCTGGGGGAGTCGATAACCGGACTGTGATCCCAGGGTGTCCGAATGGGGAAACCCCGCCAGGGGCGCGAGCTGCCTGGTGACCCGCATCTGAACACATAGGGTGTGTGGGGGGAACGCGGGGAAGTGAAACATCTCAGTACCCGCAGGAAGAGAAAACAATAGTGATTCCGTCAGTAGTGGCGAGCGAACGCGGATCAGGCTAAACCGTTCCATGTGTGATAGCCGGCGGGCGTTGCATGGTCGGGGTTGTGGGACTTCCCGTTCTGTCTCTGCCGGGGCAGTGGGGTGAGTAGTACAGGCATAGGTGAACGGTCTTGAAAGGCCGGCCAGAGAGGGTGTGAGCCCCGTAACCGAAATGTTGTGTACCGCCCGGTGAAGTATCCCAAGTAGCACGGGGCCCGAGAAATCCCGTGTGAATCTGTCAGGACCACCTGATAAGCCTAAATACTCCCTAATGACCGATAGCGGACCAGTACCGTGAGGGAAAGGTGAAAAGTACCCCGGGAGGGGAGTGAAACAGTACCTGAAACCGTGTGCTTACAATCCGTCGGAGCCATCACAGTTTTGCTGTGTTGTGGTGACGGCGTGCCTTTTGAAGAATGAGCCTGCGAGTTAGTGTTACGTCGCGAGGTTAACCCGTGTGGGGAAGCCGTAGCGAAAGCGAGTCTGAACAGGGCGTTGCAGTGGCGTGATCTAGACCCGAAGCGAAGTGATCTACCCATGGCCAGGTTGAAGCGACGGTAAGACGTCGTGGAGGACCGAACCCACTTCAGTTGAAAATGGAGGGGATGAGCTGTGGGTAGGGGTGAAAGGCCAATCAAACTTCGTGATAGCTGGTTCTCCCCGAAATGCATTTAGGTGCAGCGTTGCGTGTTTCTTACCGGAGGTAGAGCTACTGGATGGCTAATGGGCCCTACAAGGTTACTGACGTCAGCCAAACTCCGAATGCCGGTAAGTGAGAGCGCAGCAGTGAGACTGTGGGGGATAAGCTTCATAGTCGAGAGGGAAACAGCCCAGACCACCAACTAAGGCCCCTAAGCGTGTGCTAAGTGGGAAAGGATGTGGAGTTGCGAAGACAACCAGGAGGTTGGCTTAGAAGCAGCCATCCTTAAAAGAGTGCGTAATAGCTCACTGGTCAAGTGATTCCGCGCCGACAATGTAGCGGGGCTCAAGTACACCGCCGAAGTTGTGGATTTCAGATGGTAGCCAAGCCGCCCCCTCGTGGGGTTGGTTCAGGCGTCTGGAGTGGTAGGGGAGCGTCGTGTGGGCAGTGAAGTCGCGGTGTAAACCAGCGGTGGAGCCTACACGAGTGAGAATGCAGGCATGAGTAGCGAAAGACGGGTGAGAAACCCGTCCGCCGAATGATCAAGGGTTCCAGGGTCAAGCTAATCTGCCCTGGGTAAGTCGGGACCTAAGGCGAGGCCGACAGGCGTAGTCGATGGACAACGGGTTGATATTCCCGTACCGGCGAAGAACCGCCCATGCTGAACAGGGGACACTAACCGCCCGAGACCTGCCCGACACCCCTTGTGGGTGAAGGGTTTTGGTGGAGCGCGGGACCTGATCCTGGGAGGCAAGCGTATTAACAGGTGTGACGCAGGAAGGTAGCCGAGCCGGGCGATGGTTGTCCCGGTCTAAGGATGTAGGGCGAACGGTAGGCAAATCCGCCGTTCATGATGCCTGAGACCCGATGGGACCCCCGTGAGGGGGGATCCGGTGATCCTATGCTGCCGAGAAAAGCATCGACGCGAGGTTCCAGCCGCCCGTACCCCAAACCGACACAGGTGATCAGGTAGAGAATACTAAGGCGATCGAGAGAATTATGGTTAAGGAACTCGGCAAAATGCCCCCGTAACTTCGGGAGAAGGGGGGCCCCCAGCGTGATGGACACAAGCTGTCCGGAGCGTGCAGGGGCCGCAGAGACCAGGGGGAAGCGACTGTTTACTAAAAACACAGGTCCGTGCGAAGTCGCAAGACGATGTATACGGACTGACTCCTGCCCGGTGCTGGAAGGTTAAGAGGACCGGTTAGCCGCAAGGCGAAGCTGAGAATTCAAGCCCCAGTAAACGGCGGTGGTAACTATAACCATCCTAAGGTAGCGAAATTCCTTGTCGGGTAAGTTCCGACCTGCACGAATGGAGTAACGACTTCCCCGCTGTCTCAACCATAAACTCGGCGAAATTGCAGTACGAGTAAAGATGCTCGTTACGCGCAGCAGGACGGAAAGACCCCGAGACCTTTACTATAGTTTGGTATTGGTGTTCGGAGTGGCTTGTGTAGGATAGGTGGGAGACGTTGAAGCCCGGACGCCAGTCCGGGTGGAGTCATCGTTGAAATACCACTCTGGTCACTTTGGACATCTAACTTCGGCCCGTAATCCGGGTCAGGGACAGTGCCTGATGGGTAGTTTAACTGGGGCGGTTGCCTCCTAAAAAGTAACGGAGGCGCCCAAAGGTTCCCTCAGCCTGGTTGGCAATCAGGTGTCGAGTGTAAGTGCACAAGGGAGCTTGACTGTGAGAGAGACATCTCGAGCAGGGACGAAAGTCGGGACTAGTGATCCGGCGGTACATTGTGGAATGGCCGTCGCTCAACGGATAAAAGGTACCCCGGGGATAACAGGCTGATCTTGCCCAAGAGTCCATATCGACGGCATGGTTTGGCAC
>JALYTI010000382.1 GCA_030854375.1 Acidobacteriota bacterium
GGATTGCACGGGTGCGATTTCGGAAAGCAACTCTACGAGAAGTGGGACATCTTTTTCAGCGCTGAGGTAATTCTTTCCAAGCATCTTAACGAAGCGGCGTTCTTTGGTTTGCCCATTCAATTCCTTTAGTAACGCTCTACAAAAAGCTGCCACAACCTCCGGACCAAATTGTTTGCCTGTATTTCGGCGGAGGTCCTCAATTACCTCGTCAAATGAGCGGCGAGTCTTGTAAGGACGATCCGTAGTCATGGCATCAAACGAGTCTGCCAGGCTGACAATCTTCGCGCCCAACGGAATCTGAGTATCCGTTAGACCGTCAGGATAACCGCGACCATCGAGGCGTTCGTGGTGATACTTCGCCATCAAAGGAATGTCGGCATAAGGATGATGAATGGGAGAAAGGATCTCGAAGCCCGCGGCTGGATGACGGTTTAGTTCGGACGACTGCTTCGCGTCGATTTTGTAAGGGGCGTTGATGATGTCTCGTTCCACTACCAGTTTGCCGATGTCATGAAGGTAACCGGCAATGGCAATGCCCTCCACCTCGTTATCGTTCCAACCCATCTCGCGCGCAATTATCTCGCTGTACTTCCCCACGCGCTCTGAATGTCCCTGCGTGTATTTATCCTTGATATCAATTGCTGCCGCAAAAGCGCGCACCGTATCTCGATATATAGCGCGCAAGTCGTCATATAGCCGGCGGTTCTCTTCAGCCTGTTGCTTCACTTCCCCAAGCAAGCGATGCTGGTGAATGCCCACGCCGATGTGCCTTACCATGGCGCGCATCACGTCGATGTCCTCTTCAGTAAAAGGCTCTCCACTCGCCTTTCTGCCCAATAGGACAAGCCCAGTCAGGTTTCCGCGCACAATCATCGGCACAATCAGTTCGATTTCCTGCGCGCGAAACTCTGACCCATGGCGAGCAAGAAACTCGGAGAACGATGGATCAGGTGAGTCGATTTGCAAAGCACCGGCGGAATTCAGAAACGCGTCCCGGTCTGCATCCTCAACAAGAAAGCGCGCCTGGTAATACTCGCCTAACCCCCAAAGTGCGAGCGGATTTGTCGGCGCGTGATGTCTCGGACATTCGACGACGCCGCCACGCCTGATTGCAAGTGTGCCTAAGAGCAAGTGCAAGGACGTCCGGACCATCTCAATGAAGTCACCGGAGTCCGCAACCTCTTGTCCCAGATCGGCGAGGGCGCCGAAGGAGTGAATAAGTTTTTGCGTGCTTTGCTCCATAACTGCCTGAAAGACTAGTAGTGCCTGAAGCACTCGCGAACTGTTAATGACCGGATACCTTGGTTTGTGAGGAGAGTGTGGAGAGGCTGGAAATCGCTTCCTGTTCATCCCGGGCGAGCACCACGTGGCGCGTCAGCCCGAGCATTTCGAATAGTTGTACAGTCTCATTATTTACGTCTGAGAAAACAACCAGCGCGCCGCCCTTTTCTGCTATGTCGATAATTCCGAGGAGGATTGAGATGCCGATACTATTGACCAGTTCGGTGTCGCTAAAGTCTATGACCAGTGCGCGGCAACCTGAATCCAATTGCCTCCTGCATTCGCGTTCAATTCTTTCGCCGGTCAGCTTGTTTAGATAGTCGCTCGCGTAGACGACTGCCGTTGTTCCTACGATATGCGATCGCACCTTAGACCCAACCAATTCTCCCACTCGATAGCGTCCCCCCTTCGGCAAATAATTGACACCTGTCGGCAAACCTACTAACGCAAACAAACCAGCAGTGCGTCATTGAGAACGCAGATACTTTGTCATGCGCAAGCTTGTACCTTCGTCAACGCGCTCAAACTCAACTTCGTCCATAAGCGTCTTGATGAGCTTGATTCCCCATCCGCGACGTTGATCAACTTCGCTACCGGCCTCATCCTGACGGACCTGCTCGCCGTTCTCAGCTTCAAATATTCCGGAGATGCTTCCAATATTCGAAGGCACGATGCCTCGACTCGCAACAGTAATGACCAATTTACCATCTTCGACTCGAAAACGCTGATAAATTTTTCGATCCGGACTGAGACTGTGCTCCGAAGCGTTGATACACGCCTCGACGACGGCGGTCTTAATCTGATTAATTGATTCACGACTAAAGTTGAGTCTTCGAGCGAGTTGTTCCGCTGTAGTAGCCGCAAGCACCTCGTAATCAGCGCCCATAGGAACGATCAGGACGATCTCATTGCCGTCCAGTGACTGCAGTCCAGCTGTCGCGCCCGCACCTAATCGAGTAGCTAAAAGTTCGAATTGCTGCTGGCTGGAGCCATAAGCCCCGCGCTCGCGAAGCAGTTCACTCGCCTCTGCCGAAAAGCCTTCGGTCGCGATTAACCAAACCTGGGTACGCAGAAAACCCGACCGTCGAGCCAAAGTCTCAAGGCGCTCCAACCAAATTTCCGCAGGTTCGCGTGCAACTTCTAACTTGCTATCGACTCGTGCGACCAGCCAGACAATCTCATTAGCATCTGTGTAGATTGCGCCCTCGAATCCGTGCGCAACAACGCAACTCTCTTCACCCAATTGGCGGAACTCCGGACTGAAGGAAGCGCCGGTGGCTGTGTGAAAAACCTGCGGAAGCCGTATCCGATCGGTATCAGCGTCCAGTCCATGCGCAATTTCTTCGAGCGTGGCACCCTTATAAGGATTGGCAAACTGCTCATAGTGAAACAATGATCCAGGCACGAGCTGAGAATTGAAGACGGCGAGAAGTTCGCGCAGCCTCAGGCTGGCAGCACGGCGATAATGAAGAGCAACAGTCTGAGGTGCGCGCCTCAAACTCGACGATATTAAGTCTGCCACCACGAGTGTGCGCGGCTCACGCAAAGCATCTATGCGAAAACGGCTTCTTACAAAGTCTTTCCAAGCTGTCCCGCCAGCTTCAGCATCGACAGTCTCACCGTCCCAGTTGACAAGTTCCTGGACATGTAAGGATCGGAGAACTCTTTCAACTTCACGGCCCTTGAGATTCAATCGTTTGCGCCAATCTTCCACCGATGCGGTACGACCGCCCACGGGCAACGATTCACTGAGCAGACGAATCAATGTGGCCCTCATCTCCGGCTCTGGCACCGCCTGCTCAAGCACCGAATTAAAGTAACGATTCAGCCGCCCACCCATTAATTCATCGACATACAATCGTTCGCAATCGAGATAAGTATTCAGCGACAGATGCTTTTCCCGGGCGGCCTGCAACATAGCCGTTATCAGAAATGGACTTCCTTCAAATTGCTGCACTAACAGGTCTCGGGTCTGGTCGGTTATCGTCACGTGCTGTCTTTGCGCGGTTGTATTAACCAGCTTGCGAGCATCTTCTTCTTCAAGTGGATCGAGATGGATCATGTCGAGAAAACCCGACTGACCGTCTGAACGCTCTATGACATCGATGACTTCACGCCGCAACCCCGCGAGTGCATAAGGCAGGCCGGCAAGCGTGAGCGCCCTGACAATCTCAGTTACCAGTGGCACCGGCGAGTCGGCATAGCTCGACAAGTGCCTGGCATCAAAAAGCACAAAGGGCCGGGTATT
>JALYTI010000383.1 GCA_030854375.1 Acidobacteriota bacterium
ACTTGAGTTGAGGCAAGGCAAGAAAATGGTCCGGAAGCCGCGGACATTACCGTTGAATCGGCGGGAGGAGTGAAATGTCATCCATTATTTCTCGACCACCAATGACTTATGCCAAAAAGGGCGAATGCGATCCTTGCCCTTGTCCTTCCTGCGGCGGTCTTGAGTGCTTGTGCCGGCCACGCTTCTTTGGCGGTCAACTGCTGACGGATGAGACCCTCAATAGTCTCGATCGCTACATCGTCGAAAAAAACAAGCTACATAACCGGTATCTGCACGGTTGGGGGGTTGTGTGCGGTCTTGAGGTTGTTTGTGGTCCATGCAACGAGGTTACCGTGCGACCAGGTTACGCGCTCAGCCCATGCGGCGAGGACATCATTGTTTGCAAGAGCGCAACCGTGAACGTTTGCGAGCTCATTTACAAGTGCAAAGACAAAGAACGACGTGAATGGGAGTGCGAACCTTTTCCGACGGGGCCGAGTCCGGACTGCAGGGACCTGGAGGAGGAGTGGATCCTCACGGTTCGTTATGACGAAAAGAGTTCGCGTGGGATTACGGCGCTCAAGGCGGGGAGCGCTTCAACCTGCGGTTCGAGCTGTAGTTGCGGCGGCTCATCATCCTGCGGTTGCGGCTGCAGTGGAAAGAATGGAAATGGCGGCTCCCAGCAACATGAATATGCTGGGACAGCGACGAGCGTGTCCGGGAAGTATAACTACCGACCGGCCCAGGCGACGATTGCAGCACAGTGTGAACCCACACTTACGTGTGAGGGTTACGTCTTCGAAGTTTGCAAACCATTACCGAGGACAACAGACAAGAAGAACTGGGGCGCAATGATCGATCGGATGATGAAGTGCTTCAACGCGATTGTTGCCACGCTTCCGAAAGAGCCTGGAACAAACGCGACTATCGCAGAGCTGCATGCATGGTGTTGCTCCTTAAAAGAGAGCCTGGGCCGCGCATTGTTTGATTACCCGGTTTACTTCTGCCAACTATCTCAGGCACTCGCAAACTTCAGCTGCCCGGATCCCAACCAGTTTCAAAATCCGGTCGCTTATCGCGCCGCACTCGGTACGGCCATCCAGCAGAATCTCTCTATCATCGGGGCCGAGTACATTCGTTACTGTATCTGCGCGGCTTTTCTTCCTCCTTGTCCGGAAATGGTTTGCGATCCGCGCGTGCCTTTAGCGACAGTCACAGTTCGCAAAGACAACAACGGAATTTGCCGGGTGGTTCGCATCTGCAACTTAGAAAAGCGTAAATTTGTCACGACCTTCGTCAGTCTCGGCTACTGGCTCTCTTTTCTGCAGCCCGTACTTGATGCCTTGCGTAAAGGGCTTGAAACGCTATGTTGCCAGCCATTCAGGTTCAGGACCTCTTCCGATTTTTCAACCAATCCTGGCCTTTCAACAAACAATGAGACAAGCAGCTTCAACAACACTTCAACATTTACGCCCGTGACAAACAAGCGCGGCTTCAAAGCATTTGCCGAACGTATCTGGGTCAACCGCGGTAATCGAGTTGATGCCCAGGCACTATTCCTCGGCGCCATCGGCGCCAAGGATCAAAATAACCAGCCATTCCTCGCCGAGACAGAGTTGGCGAATCCTTTTTATACCGTGATGGTGAATAACCTCGTGGGTCCGCTGCTGGCGAAGTTACCGGACAACAGTCCCGACATGTTAATGCGCACTGGCGCAAGTTTTGCCGCCGCCGGAGGTTTCGCAAACAAAGCTGCGGCCACGTCAGACACGCGCTCCGCTGCGGATGAAGAAGCGCAGAACAGAATCAGAGATAAAGAGATCACCGATCTCAACGAGCGTATATCGGACTTGCAGGCAACGGTAAAGCAACAGTCTGAGACCCTCAACGAATTACGCAAGCGAGTCGAGAAGAAGTAGCGGAGGCGACGACATGCCGACCAATCAAGTACGCCGGCCAAGATTTTACGAAGGCCAATTCCTTGGGGCAGCGGATCTAACCACAGCTATCGAATATGGTCGTTTGGAAGATGCGCGGCATGCCCTCGGAGGGCACACGTGGGGCATTGCCGCAGGCCTCGAGCTAAGGGAACAACCTTCCGCGGCGGGTGGTGGGCAAGTGGATGTGTTCCTTCAACCCGGATACGCCTGGGATGGGTTTGGCCGATCGATCATCGTGCTATCGCCTTTCAAGATTGTGGCGGAGAAATTCGCCTCGTTTCCTTTTGATTCTTCCAACCCAAACGGTTACGCAGTCGCTGTGTGGTTGCGCTATCAGGAGTCTGAGAGCCGAGGGGCAGGCGCCGGATTTGAACTCTGCGATTCGGCGGATCAGAATTCCCGAATTGATGAGACTTTTCAAATCGAGGTTGGTCCGCGCCCGTCCCATCCTGATCGACATGATCCAGTTTCGGTGGCTGGTCGCTCTATGGATGCTCAACAGGTCCTCAAGACTTTCGACCCCGCAGCTCCTGAACTTTTCGATGAATCGGTTTCCTATCAGGCTTTTCCTGAAGCAGGTGAGAGATCGAGATGGCTGGTTCCATTGGGAAATGTTCATTGGGTGCCGAACGCCAACGCCAACCTGCCAGGAAGTCTTGCTGCCCTTACTGCCAACGAGGTGCAGATCAGTTTGTCCTTGCGCCGCTACATCGGGGTGGTGGCTGGGTCGATAGAGTCGGTTGGCGGACAGTTCGCTGGCGGCCAAATGGTCAGCGGTCACATACGTTTGCACGACCGCACCAAAGATTACTCGACAGTACAGTCGAATGATTTGGTGTGGGTTGAGGGCCCCTTACGTGTCGAAGGCGATGTGAAACTTTTCAACAGCAAACTCGATTTCAGAGACAGTCAGGGAAACGACAAAGGCATACCTTTGATGGTTCAGCGTGCAGACCCGGTTGGGGGCGGCAGCATGCAAGCAGTGATCGGGAAGGCCAGTGCCGGAAATAACAGCTTCGCGGTTGGGCCGCTCGATAATGCGAACAACTTTGTCTCTAAGATGGTCGTCCGTGATGACGGACGTGTCGGCATCGGCACTACCACGCCCGACCGTCAACTTACCATTCAGGGGAGCGCCGGCAGCTACTTCAACGTCAGGGCCAATACAGGAACTCAGGAAGTTCTGCTCGGTGCTGACGCAGCGGGAGGCATTGTCTCGACAATGTCTAACCACGACTTAGTGCTGAGGGCGGGAGCGAACAGCACGAAAGTTTGGATCAAGGCGAATGGCAACGTCGGAATTGGGACTGACACGCCACTGAACACTTTGCATGTCGCGCGACCCAGCCACCTGAACGTAATTTTTGACCGAACCGACACATCCGATCATCTGACTGCCGTAGTCGGAAGCGATGGTAGCGGCTTTCGCTTTTCCGATTCCAATTTCTTTTTTATCGGCAAAGAACCGTACGCAGACCGCAATAGCAACTTGACTGGCACGGAGTTTCTGAGGGTAACAACGGGCGGCGACGTCGGTATTGGAACAACCACACCGGCCGACAGACTGGACGTGTTTGGCAGCCTCCGAGTTATGT
>JALYTI010000384.1 GCA_030854375.1 Acidobacteriota bacterium
GGTTGGGAAGGGTGGTTTACCCCCGCCGACTTTGGCGAGCAACAAGATTCGAGTTTGCGAAGCAATTTGGAGTGCTGCGCCCTGTCGCAGCTTTTCAACATTGAATGCCTCTCAACCAAAAGCGGCGACAAGGCGCCGCACTCCAAATAGTGGCTTGCTACTTAATCGCCTTGCGGTTTTATGCGTAGCAGCCGGGTGTTGAGATCCATTTCTGCAACTGGTATGACCTCGACCTGTGGATACTGTTTCCGCAGCTCGGGAAGAAACTCCTTTGCATTTCCCACAATAACAATGTTTGTTTCTTTTGCGCCCAACCGCGAGCCTGCGAAGCGTTGGACGTCATCGGCATTGATAGTCTGCACGTTCGAGATGTAACGGTTAATCTCATCAAAACTTATTCCATAGAGCGCTAGCGACCCTACCTGGGAAACGAGACCCGCAGCCGTCTCCAGGTTACGCGCAAAATTGCCGATGACCACGGCTTTTCGCGGCATCAACTCGATATCCGGAACAGGTGCTGTTGCCAGCTTGCTAACCTCACCAAGTAACAACTCAGCAACTTGCGCAGCCGATTGATTCTTAGTCTGCGCCGACGCTATGAACGGGCCGACATCACGTCGAGTGTCGAGCGAGCTTCCAGCGCCGTAACTAAGGCCTCGCTTGATCCTGATCTCCTGATTTAGACGGCCGGAGTAGCCGCTGAGCACGGAGTTGGTAACTACGCCCCGAAAATAATCCGGATCCCTGCGATTGATTCCGGTGCGCGCCACAAGCACAGCCGCCTGACCGGCGTCCGGCTTGTCGATAACCAGCACGCGTGGTTCGGCTGAAGTCAAAGGCTTTGCTTTCGCCACAGCAGGTAGAGCAGTTGCTGGTTTCTTCCAGTCGCCGAAATATCGTTGCGCAAGAGCAAACGCGTTCTTCGCTTTTATGTCACCACCCAGAACCAGAATTGCGTTATCCGGCCGGTAGTACGTGCCATGATATTTGATGAAATCGTTGCGACTGATTCTGGCGATGGATTGCGGTGTGCCACTAAGCGGCTGCCCGTAAGGAGCGTCACCGAAAACCACGCGTGCGGCGACATAACGCGCGATCGAACCGGGCTGGCCAAGTTCAACAGTCAGGTCGTCGAGTGTCTGCTGTCGCAGTCTTTCAATCTCGTCGTCCTTAAAAGTGGGCTGCCGCACGACGTCCGCCAGGATTTCCATCGCGGGGTCAATCTTCGAAGACATTACATTGACGCCAACTCGAGACGCATCCCAACGAGCCGACGAATTAAGCGAACCGCCGAGCGCTTCGATTGCCTCGGCAATCTGGGTTGCGTTGCGCTTTGCGGTTCCCTTCGTGAGCAGGTCGGCGGTCATGTTGCTGAGGCCGGCGAGACCTGATGGGTCAACTTCGCCGCCGTTCTTGATGAGGAGTTGAGCAGCAACAAGAGGTGCACCCGCGCGTTCAATGACGATAACGCGCAGACCGTTGGCCAAGCTTTTCTCTACAGGAGTGGGAAACTGCACAGACCGCGGCTGGGCTGGCGGCGGCGGAGTCGCTTGCGGAGTGGGCGACTGCCCGTAAACGGCCAGCGGCAGGAACAAGAAAACCACTAACAGTAATCCTAAAGGTACAGTTGATCGAATTGGATGTCTGAAGGTTTTCATCTTCCCTGCCCTCCCGTCTCACCTGAATCGTTCATTTTGCTTGTGGTGGTTGATTTCGCAGATTCCGGCAAGTAATAAATCACCAAACGATTAGACGCGGTAAAATATTTCTTCATTACGCGCTGCACGTCGGCGGCAGTTACTGCCTGAAGTTTGGCGATATCTGTATTGACTCTGCTTGGATCGCCGAGAAGAACGGCAGCAGATCCCAGGGCCAGTGCCTTGCCATTACTAGTTTCGCGTTGATTAAGCTCATTTGTTACGAGTTGATTTTTCGCCTTGTCCAGTTCGGCGGTCGTGACCGGGGCTTCCTGCATCTTCGTGATTTCTGCCAGCAGCGCCCGTTCGCCTTCCTCGGGCTTCTTGCCGCTCGCCATCACGACGTTGAAAGAAAACACGCTCGCGTCTTCGCGCAGATCCGGTGTCGCATCCGCGCTCTGGGCTACTTGCTGGTCGTAAATAAGAGATCGATATAACCGGGACGATTCGCCTTGGGCCAAAATCGTCGCAGCTACACGCAAGGGTTCTGCGTCGGCATTCCTCTCGGGAGGAGCCAGGTATGTGATTGCTATCGCAGGCAGCGGCACATTGGCAGCGTAATGCGTGATGCGGCGCTCAGCCATGCGCTCCGGCTCTTTTATCGTGACGCGCGGAAGCGCAATAGATGGCTTCGGAATTGGCGCCAGATATTTATCTACCCAGGCATTCAGCTGTTTGGGATCGAAATCACCCGCCACAATCAACGTTGCATTGTCGGGGCGATAGAAAGTGGAATGAAATGCTTTTACGTTTTCGAGTGATGCCGCGTCGAGATCTTCAATGCTGCCGATGGTCGGCCTTTTATAGGGATGGGTAGTGAAGGATTGCTGCTCAATCAAGTATTCCAGCATTCCGTAAGGTGGGGCCAAATAACTTTGGCGATACTCTTCCTCGACCACGCTTCGCTCAGATTTGAAGTTTGGTTCGTCCACAGTCAAACCGGAGAGCCGATCCGATTCCGCCCATAACAAAGTTTCTAAATAGTTTGAGGGCACAACCTCGTAGTACACCGTAACGTCAGGATTAGTAAAAGCGTTATTAAAACCGCCCACATCTTCGGTCAAACGATCCATCATTTCTGACTTCATGTTCCGGGTGGCCTTGAACATTATGTGCTCAAAAAGATGGGCGAAGCCGCTGCGTCCGGCAGGATCGTCCTTGGATCCCACGTGATACCAAACCTGAATAGCGACAGTCGGGCTGGAATGATCCACGGCGCTCAGAACGCGCATGCCGTTTGGAAGCGTTCTTTCCTGAAAATTAATCCGCGGAATTGAGACCTGGGCAACCAGGTCTCTTGTCCAACCCGAGGAGATGAGTAATAAAACTAGTAGCGTTAATAAAGAGCCAGCTTTTCGGCGCATCATGAGTTACTCCTGAATATGAATTTGCACTTGTTTGGAATCTCAGGGCCTACCCGCGCGGGGGCCCGGTTTAGGGTTCCAGTTTCGACTAATCTTTGCAGTTGTTTGATGCCTGGACCGAAGGGGAAGTCGGACCTTAATCCAAGTCGAGCGGATTTCGATAAGGTTTGTCTTTATCTTTCTCCGCTCGCTTCATAGCCTCTTGAAATTTTTCTTCAAGAATACGATCACGATCTTTCATCGAGCTGAGCTCCTGCGCGAAAATCTGCTCGCGCACCTGTTTTTGCTTATCCAATCCCTTTACCATCTCGTCAAACGAGGCCAGCGGCTTGGTTTTTTCATCGTGGGAAAGAAGCGCGCCTGTTTGCGAATCGACGATCAACGTCGCTTCGCAGCAAGGGCAGATAATGGTGAAACGCGTGGTGTCTGCCATAGCCGGCTCCCAAA
>JALYTI010000041.1 GCA_030854375.1 Acidobacteriota bacterium
TCGATTTATCAAGGAGCAAACGATGGCAATTGAGGAAAGCCCTCTCGCGCCAGTTAATCAACAGGGTCTTGAGGTGCGCTCGACGCCGCGGGCAGAGATGAATCTGTTCCCGCTCGACACTTTCGCTTACGAGTTTCCCGGTCGCGAGATCAAAATTGATTTTGAGATCACAGAATTCACAGCCATCTGCCCTTTTTCCGACTTTCCGGATTTTGCCACCATTCGTGTCGAGTACGTTCCCAACGAGCGTTGTGTCGAACTGAAGAGCTTGAAGCTCTACATCAATTCTTTTAGAGAGGTGAAGATCTTTCACGAGCACGTCATCAACGTGATTCTTGAGGACTTCGTGCGTGCCTGCGATCCGTTGAGCGTCGAGATAGAAGGCGACTTTCACGTTCGCGGAAACATCAAGACGGTTGTGCGAGCAAACTACCGAAAACAGTGAGCAGTGAGCGGTAAGCGGTAAGCAGTAAGCAGTAAGCGGTAAGCAGTAAGCAGTAAGCGGTAAGCAGTGGGCAGTGGGCAGTGGGAGTAAACCCCAAACAGCGATCAGCAACCAGCCGGGAAAATACCCAGCTAAATAAAGCTACCCAACGATAAGCGTAGTTAATCACTTAACCATTACTTACTCTGGCTGCTCACTGCTTACCGCTCACTGCTTTTAGCCTCCCCTTCCTTGTCACTTGATCATTCTCCACGGTATTCTCTCGTCTCAACATGACAGTCAAATCAGACAGCTGGATCCGGCGAATGGCCGAAGAGCAGCAATTAATTTCTCCCTTTGAAGCTAAGTTGGTTCGTCAGGTTGATGGTCGTCGTATCATCTCCGCGGGCGCTTCCAGCTATGGATATGATATGAGGCTCGCCGATGATGGCTTCCGAGTCTTTTCGCCAATTCATGGTCGCGAAATCGATCCCAAAGCCTTTGATGAGGCGTCGTTGATTGAGCCACCATTGCGTTCCGCCGACGATGGTTCAAAGTATTATCTGCTTTCTCCTCACTCCTATGCTCTGGGAGTCACGGTCGAAACTTTTAACATGCCGCGTAACGTCACCGGGATCGCGATGGGTAAATCCACATACGCGCGCGCTGGTCTATTGGTCAACACGACGCCGCTCGAAGCAGGGTGGGTGGGCCGACTGGTGGTAGAACTGGCAAACCTCGCCGACTTGCCTCTTCGCATCTATGTTAACGAAGGCATCGGTCAGGTGGTTTTCCTTGAATCTGACGAAGCGTGTGATGTGTCGTACAAAGATCGCGGTGGCAAGTATCAGGGACAAACTGGATTGACCTACTCCAAGTTATGAGGCAGTACATTCAGAAAGACACTAGTCTAGCTTAGCGGGATTTCAACGTGCTGGGGCAATCCTTCAATGATCAGAACCAATCCCCGCGGACTCTCGACCGGCGACTTGTGAGGCGTTTCAAAGAACAGAAAGCCCCGATGACGTGGTTCTGAAGGCGCCAGGGGTGACTTGAGATCGAGGCCGTAAGCCGTAAATTCTTTCTCAAATTGCTTTCGTGAGCTTGGATTGTAGGAGGAAATGTCGTTCGCTTTCAGAATGCGCGAAATGGCTGCCTTAGCCGAGACCATTTTCCACTCGTGCCCTTCACCGTCTCGCAAATGGAAACGTACGCCCCTGGTTTCAACCGGCACTCCGCTTTCGAAAGCCAGCTCCAATCGCACCGGCAGGATTCCGCCAAGCGGCAGATTTGCTTCAAACAATTCCTGACTTTCTTCGTCCGTCAGCAGCGGAGCAACGCGCACCGTAACACCACCCGCGCTTGCGCTTTTCGCATCGGCCGCCATCGGCGGGAGCTCGATCGCCGGCTTCACTTTGAAGAGAGAACCTGCGCATGAGGTGGTAAGCAAAGCCGTGGTCATCACGAACGCGACCAGCCGCAGCCTAATCTCCAACGAATCGCGACTCAACATTGGTCGAAATCTCTCACGCTAGTCTGACTACTGTCAATTAGAAGCCGTGCTGGCCTCGGCAGTGTGTCTTAACCCAACCAGCGGGGACAAGCCCACCTTCCTAACCCGAGAGACCACACTCGATCCCGAAGTTATTGCAGCTGAATTCTTGCAGTTGAGCAATCTGTACTGACGGTTGTGCTACTATTTTCGCGAAAAATATGATCAGACCTTTTCGCGGTGTTCATCCGCAAATTTCCGACAGCGCCTATGTTGATGTTAGCGCGCAAATAATTGGTGACGTTCACCTTGGCGAGCAGTCTTCCGTTTGGTGTAACGCCGTCCTGCGCGGAGACATGTACTACATTCGCATCGGCGATCGCACGAACGTTCAGGATAATTGTGTCGTCCATACTCGCACTGGTTCTCATCCGACAATTCTGGAAGACGAAGTAACAGTAGGCCACAGCGTGACGTTGCACGGCTGTTATGTAGAGCGCGGTGCGCTCATTGGCATCGGTTCGATAGTGCTTGATGACGCGCGCGTTTGTTCGCAATCGCTGGTGGCAGCCGGGTCAGTGATTTCGCCGGGTACAATTATTCCACCGCGTTCCCTGGTGATGGGAATTCCGGCAAGAGTGAAGCGTCCGCTCACGGATGAGGAAGTAACAGGGCTTGATGCTTTCTGGAAGAATTACGTTGAGTATGTACCCAAATACAAGAATGAGCCGCAGCCTGAACCGGTGAATAGTCGTTAGCGTTGATGCAGCGGCAGGCTTAGAGTGATTAAGTGGGTTCCTCCAAAACACAGCCGGCGCGCGGCATGCGCGATTTCCTTCCCGAAGATGTGCGGCGGCGTGAATACGTCATCGGCATCGTCAAAGAAGTTTACGAACGCTACGGCTTCGAGCCGCTCGAAACTCCCGCGGTTGAGAACATCGAAACACTGATGGGCAAGTATGGCGAGGAGGGGAATCAACTCATCTTCAAAATACTTAAGCGCGGCGTGCACGAGACAACCGGCGAAGCCGACCTGGCGCTCCGATATGATCTAACTGTTCCTCTCGCTCGCGTGGTCGCAGAATACCGCGACAAGCTGCCAAAATTTTTCAAACGCTACCAGATTCAACCCGTGTGGCGTGCCGATCGACCAGCGCGCGGAAGATTTCGCGAGTTCTATCAGTGTGACGTCGATGTTCTCGGGTCGCGGTCTATGTTAGTTGAAGCTGAGATTTGTGCGGCCGCCGGCGAAGTGTTGACGAAGCTCGGTTTTAAGGATTTCACGATCAAGTTAAATCACCGTTACGCGTTAACCGGAGTACTACAATCAGCTGGAATATCTCCTGAGAAACATGATGCCGCATTAGTAGCGCTCGACAAGTTGGACAAGATCGGACGCGAAGGCGTCCAAAAGGAATTCAAAGAACGAGGCATCGAGGCGGGGCCCGGCGAGGCTTTGCTCAAATTCTTTCTCGAGCTAACTTCACTTGACCACGCTGCCGAGCTTGCTGCCGGAGACAGTCCCGAGCAAAAGCAGAAGGCGCTTAATGCTGCGATCCTGGGACGCATGGTGGAGTTTGTTCGAGATAACGAGTTAGGCGCGAGAGGCGTTGATGAATTGCGAACAATCTTGAGATTCGCGGAGGCGAGCGGTACTGTTTCGAGAATTCAGATTGATCCCAGTCTGGCGCGCGGACTCTCCTATTACACAGGCGCCATAATGGAGATTAGTGTCAAAGATCTTCCCGGGAGTCTGGGTGGAGGTGGGCGTTACGATAGTCTTATTGGAACATTTCTGGGTGAGGATGTTCCAGCGTGCGGTTTCTCACTTGGACTTGAACGCATCATTGTGGTGATGAGCGAGCGCGACATGTTTCCTGAATCGCTGGTGTCTTCTCCTGCGGATATAATGGTCAGCATCTGGGACGATAACTCTTTTTTGGAATCGATTGAGCTCGCTCACGAGTTACGTGGCCAGGGACTGCGCGTTGATCTATATCCGGAAGCTGACAAAATCGGTAAGCAATTCAAGTATGCCTCTTCCCGCGGCATTCCATTCGTCGTCATCGTTGGGGACGATGAACGTGCCCGAGGGGAAGTTGCGTTGAAAAACCTGCACACGGGCGAGCAACGGAGCGTGAAGCGGGAAAAGGTTGGTGATGCTATACGCACCGCCTTGGATAATTGACGGTTCGTCCGGACTTGCTCCGGATTCTGTATCATTGTTTGCTGGTAATTAGGACTTCTAATATGGAATCCACGAATGAATCATTCGCAAAACACTATCTCGACGACTCAATCGGCAGCTTCCGGGGTTACAAGAAGATGGCCGATAAAGCGCTTGCGCAGCTCAAGGATGAAGAATACTTCATCGCACTCGACGAAGAGGCAAACAGCATTGCCGTGATCATGAAACACATGGCCGGCAATATGTTTTCGCGGTGGACCGACTTTCTGACTACCGATGGTGAGAAGCCCGATCGTAATCGCGACATGGAGTTTGTGATTGAGCCAAAGACCGGGAAAGAAGATGTTGTTGCCTACTGGGAGCAAGGTTGGCAGCGTGTCTTTGATGCCCTTGAGCCGCTGGGCGCGGAAGACTTGGAAAAGAAGGTCTTGATTCGCGGGGAAGAGCACACAGTGGTCCAGGCGATTAATCGGCAATTAACACATTACGCGTATCACATTGGCCAAATAGTTTTCATGGCTAAGCATCTTCGTTCGGCGGAATGGAATTCTCTCAGCATCCCGCGCAATCGTTCGTCAGAGTTTAATGCGTACCTTCAGAACCAATCTGGGGCGGCGAATTCTGAGCAACGGTTAAATGGGGCCTTAAAGTTTGTGCAGAAAGCCCAGGGCGACAAACAATAGGAGTTGGAGAAGATGACGAGCAGCAACGGGTTTCATCTGGTGGGAATCAACCACGTGAATGTCACAGTGCCGGCGGCTTTTGAATTAGCTGCCAAGCAGTTCTACGGCGACGTGCTTGGCCTGCGCCAAATTCCGAAACCGGAAGGCCCAAGAAAGAATGTCGGCGCGTGGTACGAGATCGAGGGGCTGCAGCTACATTTGTCCATTGAAGATGGTGCACAAAACCGCGTCAGTGACCGTCACGTTTGTTATCAGGTTGCTGACATCGCCAGTGCCAAACTCCACTTGCAAACCGCGGGCATTGAAGTCATTCCTGACGACGACCCCGTCAGAGGCTGGTCGCGCTTCTTTGCGCGAGATCCGGGTGGCAACTTGATCGAAGTGACACAAGGCGTTGTTAAGTAATGTTAATAAGGACTGAGGTGCGGCTCGGCCGCCGCAACAGTGGGAAAGGCTGTGGAGGCTGTGTCAAAACTCATGTTGCTGAAAGAAATCACTCTAGATCGCCACACATACAGAACCGTTGGCGGTAGCCAATGGATGCCAACAATCAAGTTAGGCTTATTGTTTCTCTTCCAAATTTGCGTGGAAGACAAGCATCTTCTAGATTTAATTGAGTGCTAGCATCCATTGGCTACCGCCAACGGTTCTGTATTGTGCAGCGACGTCGTCCGGGATTTGGCGCGGGCTGCTTTCACTCTCCGAGTTTTGAGACAGCCTCCTGTGCCTTTCCGTCTTCAGTTTGAGAGGCTACGCCTCGACAAATAATCAGAGGCGTAGCCTCTCAAGTCTTTGGTCAGCGCTTCGGTAAGGCGAAGCCTTACCGCACTGGAGGGCGGCAAAGCCGCATTGCCCAGCAAACTCTGGGCTAGTAATGTTTGAGCCTTTTTAACGTTCTTTCGATAGAATTCAATTTATGCTCGACCATTTGGGTAGCTTGAAACGAACGCACTCCTGCGGAGCATTGCGTCGCGATGATGTGGGAAAAATTGTGACCCTGATGGGCTGGGTGGCGCGACGCCGTGACTTTGGTGAACTCACATTCATCGATCTGCGCGACCGCGACGGCATCACACAGATTGTTCTTAATTCAGATGACGCGCGGGAAGCACACACGAAGGCGAAAGACGTGCGAGGCGAATTCGTTATCTCAGTTACCGGTGAAGTTACGTTGCGTGACGACAGCCAGCGCAACGCCAAGCTCGAGACTGGCGAGGTGGAGGTGCACGCGCGCGAGTTGCTCATCCTCAACGACGCGCGAACGCTTCCCTTTCAGCTGGAAACAACAAGCACAGATGCACTCGCCAGTGAGGATCTGCGTTTGAAGTATCGATATCTCGATCTACGGCGTCCGCAACTTCAAGCCAATCTGCATTTGCGCCATCGCGTACTGCGCGAGATTCGAAGGTACATGGATGAGCAGGGTTTTACTGAGATTGAAACGCCAATTCTAATTAAGTCCACTCCCGAAGGTGCGCGCGATTACATTGTGCCTTCTCGCGTGCAGCCAGGTAAATTCTTCGCCTTACCGCAATCTCCTCAATTGTTCAAACAACTGTGTATGATCGCCGGCCTGGATAAGTATTTCCAGATAGCTCGGTGTTTTCGTGACGAAGATCTGCGCGCGGATCGCCAGCCGGAATTCACCCAGCTCGATGTGGAGATGAGTTTTGCCACGCTCGATCAAATTTATTCCGTTACCGAAGGACTGTTTGCGCGCGTCTTCAAATTGATTGGAGTTGACTTACCGTTGCCCTTTCCCCGGTTCACCTACGCTGAGTCCATGCGGCGGTGGGGTTCTGATAAGCCTGACCTGAGAATTGAAGGAATGGAGTTGCAAGACCTTGCCGGGGCGCTCGAAGGAACCAGTTTCGCCCCGTATGCTTCGGCCCTATCTGCAGGTGGCGAGGTGAGGGGGATTGTAGTTCGAGGCGGTGCCGGCTTTTCGCGAAAGACACTTGACGATCTGCAGGAATTCGGCAAACGCTACGGCGCAACCGGGTTGGCCTGGATAAAACTTGGCGATGAAGTCACTTCATCTTTGCTGAAGTCACTTGGCGAAGAAGGCGTGGGCCGCCTGGCCTCGGTTGCGAATGCGCAAAAAGGGGATGCTGTCTTGATCGTCGCCGGGAAGTCGAAGACGGTAGCCGCAAGTTTGGGCGCTTTGCGGAACGAAATAGCCCGGCGCGAGAAGCTGATACCGGCGAATGTTTACGCGCCGCTGTGGGTTACAGAGTTTCCTATGTTCGAGTATCACGAAGACGACGATCGCTATTATGCGATGCACCATCCTTTTACTTCTCCGTTGGATGAAGACTTGCCATTACTGGAACGCGCGGTAGAAGGTGGCGAAACCAGTCTGCTCGGTAAACTGCGCACGAAAGCTTACGATCCGGTCATCAATGGAGTTGAGTTGGCGAGCGGTTCGATTCGTATTCACCGGCGCGACGTCCAACGTCTTGTGTTCAAGGCTCTGGGCATGACAACAGAGGAAGCGCGGTCACGTTTCGGATTTTTCCTTGACGCGCTGGAATATGGGACACCACCACACGGAGGAATCGCACCCGGCATCGAGCGGCTGATGATGGTCCTGGTGCCAACGGAGAATATTCGCGACGTCATGGCGTTTCCCAAGACAGCTTCAGCGACCGACCTCATGATTGATGCTCCAGGCGAGGTGGATGCGAAGCAATTGGAAGAACTGCACCTCAGGATCGTGGACAAAAAATGACGACCGAGGCGGAGGTTAGAATCGTTACTAGTGGCGGTAGCGGGCGGCTTCTATTCATTTCTATGGACAAGATCGAATGATGCGCAATAGATGATCACGCTCCAAAGGCCACACCGCGACCAAATTTTCGTCCACGCGCATGCTGCTAACCCCGCCGAGTGTTGCGGCTTGATCGGGGGCAGTAAGGACGAACGAGCCACGAACACCTATCGGCTACGAAATGTTGCGGCAAATCCTGAAGTTGGATATGAAGCCGCGCCCGAGGATCTTTTTGCTGCCCAGCGACTGATGCGGGAGCGTGGCGAAGAACTCCTTGCCATCTATCATTCTCACCCTCGTTCTTTGGACCCCTTTCCTTCAGAGACTGACGTCCGGCTCGCTTATTATCCTCAAGCTGTCTATTTCATTATCGGGCTGGCCGGTCCGGAGCCCGTGATGCGCGCCTTTCGTATTTCTGAGCAAGACGAGTGTTGGAAACAGGTTGAGTATGCGATTGCGGGCGAGTAAGATTGAACCATTCGAGCGAGAACATCGTAGGGACTTGTTGATGGAGCCTAAGAAAAGCAAGTACGACACTAACCCTCTCGATCCCAATTTCGTAAGAGACACCGAAAAAGTTTGGAGCGACGGGGGTGGCGGATCAGAAACACAAGAAGTTAGGGGAGCTACGCGAGATATTGGTTCTTCCGCAAATGAAACTGCGCGCAGTAACCTTTACTCCGAAGCCCCTACTCGGCGCTACGATAACGTGCCTCTCGACGCACCTTATCCATCGGTTTTTGCTCCTCCTCCTTATTCCACGCCCGCGCCTTATCAGTCCGCGCCCGCACCATATCGTCCTTTAGATCAGAGCCCCACGAGCCGTTCCGTCGCCGGCATCGGGTTACCGGAAAAGTGGGCTGTCATGTTGCCTTACGCGCCCTCATTTATAGGAATAGTACCGGCGTTACTCGAGCTATTCCTCGTGCCGCGAAGCGAAGTCAAAGTTCGCTTTCACGCGGCCCAGGCTCTTGCCTTACACGCTGCCATTCTCGTCATTCAAACGCTTTTCGGGGTTGTGGGAGCAATAACGGGTAGCTCTATCGGCGGAAATCTATTCAAGGCAGCGGCGACCGTGTTTCTAATTATTTCCATGATTCGTGTGTGGAAAGGCAAGCCCCATCACATCGCGCCCATCGCTGAGCCTGCTCAGTGGTTTAATCAGCATATCGACCCCCGAAACAAATCCTAGTGTTCCGCTCTGGCACCCACATTGCAGTGAAACCCGTCAGGAGGGTTTGCCGCGAGCAGTCTTGCAGAATCTTCGAACTGAAATCGTTCTAAAAGGCGCCAACGATGTTGCGTTTTGGTTCAGCTTCAGCTTTCGAATCACAACATTTTCGCCACATACAAGAGGCAAACGCTCACTTCCGTTAACTCATCAAACCAGGGCCACACAAAAGGCTCTCTTCCCCTTGCGCGTGAGTACGGTGAGAAGGATCAATTCCGGGGAGGACGAAGCGAAGTAAAGACTAGAGCGGCAAATTCCAGGATTTAGCCGCTCTTTTATTTTTGGGGTGCTCTAGCAGACCTCTATTTGATGAGGGTTTTCAATAGCGTTGATACGGAGGAATGAAATGATTAGAAAAAATCAAACCAGCAGGCAGCGATTGCTCGCGTCGCTAACCGCGTTAGCAATCTTAGCAATGCCCGTCTCGGTTTTCACCCAGACAAAGATTAGTTTACACAGTAATAAATACAAACCGGCTGATGACGTTAAAGTTGGCCGTCAGGCAGCGGCGGAAGTAGAACAGCAGATGCCGATTCTGAACGACTCGGATGCCACAAACTATGTTTCGCGCGTGGGGCAACGGCTCGTTAGTTCTATACCACCAGAGTTTCAGCATCCCGAATTCAACTATTATTTCAAGATTGTAAATGCGCGCGATATCAACGCCTTCGCGCTTCCGGGTGGTCCAATGTACGTCAACCGCGGCATGATTGAAGCAGCGCGGAACGAAGGCGAGATGGCCGGTGTCATGGCCCACGAGTTGAGCCACGTCGCGCTTCGACACGGTACTGCACAAGCATCCAAAGCGCAGAAATATGGTTTGCTCGCCGGAATTCTTGGCATCGGTGGGCAGATTCTTGGTGGCCCAGCTGGCGCGGCCGCCCAGATCGCCGGCCAGGGAGTGGGCGTGTACTTCCTTAAGTTCAGCCGCGAATATGAGACTGAGGCCGACATTCTAGGCGCACAAATCATGGCCCGAGCCGGTTACGATC
>JALYTI010000385.1 GCA_030854375.1 Acidobacteriota bacterium
CCATCAGACTTACCCACACGTGAAGAAACAAATTCTTATCTACGGTCTCGTTTATGGCCTATGCGGCGGGCTGCTGATCGCGGTTCTTAAGCTGGTTGAATATCGCTTTATGGTGATCGAGCACTCAGTGGAGATGTATGGAGGATTGATTGCTCTTCTGTTTGCGGTCCTGGGACTTTGGCTGGGTCTGAAGATCACCAGGAAGCAAGAGGTCGTCGTCATAAAAGAGGTGGCAGTTTCAACCGCGGCACCGTTTGCTTTGAATGAAGAGAGATTGCGCGAGCTGGCCATCACACCGCGGGAGTTGGAAATACTCGCGTTGATTGCCAACGGGATGAGCAACCGCGAGATTGCCGACAAACTCTTCGTAAGTGAGAACACTGTGAAGACCCACTCCTGCCGTTTGTTTGACAAATTGAGCGCCAAAAGGCGGACACAGGCGGTGCAGTTAGGTAAGGAACTGGGCCTCATCCCGTAGAAGAGCGCATGAGAACAAAGAAGCATTACCGCTACTGGTGCAGTTTGGTTTTCGAGCCCTCTCATTAACACCGCGGCTTCAGCCCGGTGTCAGGCAGTGATCAGTAATGGTGAACCGTTTCAACGGTTTTCTTTCTTACGTTGCCGAGGCAAACCGTTGAAACGGTTAAATAGATCATGAGGGGGTTCATACACCAGGCTGAAGCCACGGTGTTAATGAAAAAACCAAACTGCACCAGTAACGCGTTACCCGATCAATCAGCAAGCAGGGAACCAACCCTCCGTTTGTGTTGTGAAGACCCAATCAAGGCGTAAGACTAAAGTATTATTTTTCGTCTGAATGCACGAAATCATGCGAAAGTATGACGACAATCCGCGACTAAGAAGATACGTTCACGCCCGATGACCAACTCATTTTTCAGTTTAGGAGGGGTATTCTCATGAAGAAAACGGTTTTGACTTTCGGGCTGATTTCCGGAGCCATGCTGTCCTTGATGATGCTGGCTACGCTGCCGTTCATTGACAGGATCGGTTTTGAAAAAGGCGAGATCATTGGCTACACCACGATGGTTCTTTCATTTCTTTTGGTGTTCTTCGGCGTTCGATCCTATCGAGAGAATGTAGGTGGCGGAAAAATTACTTTCGGCAGAGCCTTTGCCGTCGGCATCCTGATTACCTTCATCTCGTGCTGCTGTTATGTAGTCACCTGGGAGATCCTCTACTTCAAGCTCATGCCAGGTTTTGCCGAGAAGTATTCAAACTACATGGTCGAGCAATTAAGGACGTCAGGCGCCAGCCAACAGATGATTGACGCAAAGCTGCAGGAGATGAAGAGCTTCAAAGCGATGTATGACAACCCTCTCATCAACGCGGCCATCACCTTCCTCGAACCATTGCCCATCGGACTGCTCGTGACCCTAATCTCAGCCGCGGTATTAAGAAAAAAGGCTCGACCTGGCAGTCGCGACGAAACAGTCAGTGCGCCGGTCCTCAGTTCTTAGTTGCAGAAGCCGCACATCGGCAGGGAATCGTTCGATGGCTATGCCTGATTGTGCGGAAGGCTTCGACCTTCCGGAGCTGCACAGACTTTTTTGGGCTATGCCCCCGTTTTGGGGGCGCAGCCCCTGGTCTTCAGTAGCATTCTAGCCGGTGGGGCAAAGCCGCCACCGCACATCAGGCGGCGGAGCCGTTAACAGAGTCCGTTCAAAGCGATGAAGTGAGTGATCGATAAGATCAATGCACGGAGCCGGCGTATTTCTTCTCGCCCGCCTCAATGCGGAACGGTAGATGATTTTGTCGTGGTGGCAGCGGACATGTGGCGTAGTTCGTGAAGGCACATGGCGGGCTGTACGCTTTATTGAAATCTATCACGACCTTACCAGAAGCATCGGGTGGAGAGACGTAAAGGTATCGACCGGCGCCATAGGTTTCGTTCCCTGTGGTTCCATCGGCGATCATGACGAACAGATCGGTCTCGCCTTTTTCAAGTATCGGATCGATTCGATAAGTCTTACCGCCCACTTCAAAGGCAAGCGCACCGGGTGACGCCTCGTCATCGGTCATGCTAAGCACGTTCGTGATGGGAATTGTTTTCGGAGGTTGATAACGCTCGAAGCGCGCCTCAATTCTCCACTTGGGATCAATTGGATAGTATTCCAGTCCCTTGAATTGCAAACGTGCGGAACTCGCTGAGTCCTTAACTCTGACACCGATACGGTCGCCGCGCTTTACAACATTAATAAGTAGTGGCCCTAACTTCAGCACAGTAGGGCCGGCGTCATCGTTGTCGTCGCGGAGTTCAAGCGTATTAACAGGCGTATTTCCATTTTGGCCATCCGCCATTATCTCTACGCCCTGGCGCGCTACCAGTCGCACGCGACCGTTTTCCAGCCATAGCGAGCCGGCGATAAGGGGAGCCTTATCCCTGGGCAGGACGACAGGATTGTTGGGCGCGCTGCCAAATTTGTTCTCACCCTCTTGCAGCCAGAAAAGGCCAATAAGCGTGAGCCAACCATCCTCCTTAGTCAGACTCGCAAGGCGCCCGCTCTGCCACTTCTCGAGCTCCTGCTTATAGACGGATTCATTCAATATTGTGGTTGGCGTGGTTGTCCTGCGGCAAGCCGCAACTAACACGATTGAAGTAATCAGGATGAATGCAAGTTTTGGTTTCATTTAGGAAAATAACACCCACCTCGAGCAACGTTTACGTTTGACGCTTCAAAATGAAATCCGCGACGGCGCGCAGCAAATCCGTTGGCCGGTCAACCGAGTCAAGTGAGTCACTTGCTCGCTCGTGTGCGTGAACCAGGTGTTTTCGTGTGGCTTCAATTCCGTAGAGCGCGGGGTAGGTTGCTTTCTTCGAGCGCATGTCCTTGCCCGGAGTTTTGCCGATGGCCTCGGCAGTTGCCGTGATATCCAGCAGGTCGTCGGTGATTTGAAAAAGCAATCCCAGCTGAGCAGCGTACTCGGTTACGGCGACAAGTTCATTATCTGTCGCATCCGCGATGACTGCTCCACATCGCGCCGCGGCAATGATCAAAGCTCCGGTCTTCAGTCGATGGATCTTCTCCAACTCGTCTGCACCCACATCTCGCGACTCCGCTTCAAGGTCGCACGCTTGTCCCGCCACCATTCCGTCCGGTGTCGCTGCAGCGCTTGCAACCTCCGAAATCACACGGACACGCTTTGCCGCGGAAAGTTTTTCATCTTCTGAAAGGGTCTTGAATGCCAGCGACTGCAGCGCGTCGCCGGCGAGGATGGCGGTCGCTTCGCCAAATCGAATATGGCAGGTCGCGCGCCCGCGCCGCAGGTCGTCGTTATCCATCGAAGGAAGATCATCGTGAATCAACGAATACGTATGAATCATTTCCAGTGCGCACGCCGTCGCCAGCAGTTCGTCTCTGGCTGCTCCGAACGTTTCTCCCACGGCCAGCAGAAGAATGGGGCGAAATCGTTTGCCGCCCGCAAAAAGACTCCAGCGGATCGCAGCGTGAACTTTGGATGGAGCAACTGACTCGGCAGGTAACAG
>JALYTI010000386.1 GCA_030854375.1 Acidobacteriota bacterium
AACATCACCGCCGCATAGAAAAAGGTTCCTGCACTGATCTCTACAAGTTTAGTGTCATCAACTGTCCAAAGTTTCCTTATTGCCATATGTATGAAGTGATTCTTCGGATCTACCCGCAAGACAGTTATCCAATGAGTGACGCGCGCAGCCACGTTCTCATGAAGAAGCGACAAAGCGCCGATTCCCATCGCCAGGAAAATAAGGCCCTTGATAATTTTGAAAATGACAATCAGCCAAAGGCCTTTGCGTGTTGATGATCGGGTGTTCGACTTTTTAGTTTTGGCCATTGCGAGGAGATATACCGGCAGGAAGCGTGGGAGGGGACCACAGGTTCTTATTTACCGTTCAACTTTTATCCCGCATCCTTTAAGTGATGGTGCCCCCGGCGCGATTCCAACGCGCGACCTTCCGCTTAGGAGGCGGACGCTCTATGCAACTGAGCTACGGGAGCACAAGTGGGTAAATCGTAGATGGTAAATGCGGAATGGTAAAGGGCGACGAACTTTGTGCTTTGAACTTTGTACTTGGATCTTCGTGCTTACTTCTCGTCGTCACGATCGCGCCTTTATCCAGTCCATGAGGTCAGTACCACCACGCGGTAGCGGGTGGCTCCGTTGCGTTCACGCTGAATCGGCCTCAGTTGCTTTCCAGAACCCACCCGCTACCGCGTGGTGGTACTGACCTCATGGGCCGATCGTTGTACTAAGGGCAAGCACTCAAACTGTGTCAGCACTCAAACTACGGTTGCATTCAAAGCGCAAAGCTCAAAGTACAAAGCTCAGCAAGAGCCATTACCGCAGACTATGTTCAACTCTGGTACTTTATCAACGACCGCACATCGTATCCTGCAAGTTTCTTTCTACCGGGCAGGAATTCCAGTTCAACAACAAATACGAGGCCGACAACAATTCCGCCCAATCCCTCAACGAGATTGCAAACAGCTTTGGCAGTTCCGCCGGTAGCAAGCAGATCATCTGCGATAATCACTCGATGACCGTTGCCCACGGCGTCGCGGTGAATTTCCAGCGTGTCCTGCCCATACTCCAGATCATAGGAGATCGAAACGCACTCTGCCGGCAGCTTTTTCGGTTTGCGCACAGGCACAAAGCCCGCGCCCAGGTTATAGGCAAGCGCCGGCGCGAAGATGAAGCCGCGAGCTTCGACGCCTATGACCGTGTCCACCTTTTCACCGTGATACTCGGCAGCGAGGGCGTCGACGGTCTTGCGCAGGCCCTCAGGATGTTTGAGCAACGTAGTAATGTCATAAAAATTAATTCCGGGCTTGGGAAAATCCGGAACTTCGCGAATCAGTTTTTTCAAATCATCCATAACTAGAATCTGTAGTAAGTGTGTTGTTGATCCAGGTTGGTGTGTTGAACGTGTAGGGTCGGTTCCGACAGTCGCGCTTCAAAAGTACAAAGTACAGAGTTAAGTACAAAATTCAAAGCGCAGGAACGATTTGGTTGCTGATCGGATGTTGAGTGTTTGACCGGTCGCTACTCTCGCGGTTTCTGATTTAGTTGCTAATCGGATGTTGAGCTTCATCGTTCAATTCTAAAACTGGAATACAAGCCACTGGGCTCAAGACTGATTTCTTCAACCTGCTCGACCGCTGCCCATTGAGGACCAGTTACGAGGTCTTTTTTGAACTCCTCTACGTTAGCCGGTGAACCTTCGGCAACCGCTTCAACCGTTCCATCAGAACAGTTGCGCACGTAGCCCAACACCTGATGCGCTGCTGCAGCTCGCTGGGCAAAGAAGCGATACCCGACTCCTTGCACGTCACCGCGTATTAAAAACTTTCGCGCTATTCGCGTCGTCATCAATCGTTAGTCGCTAATGTAATCGGGAAGTCGCAGTTCGTGAATCTATAGTCTGTGGATCGTGAGCAGGTGGCAGGAATCATGAATCATGCATTGTAAAGTGTTACCGGAGTGGCGTATTAAGATCCTTCCAAACGACCGCTCACTGATTAGTGCGTGTCCGCCAATGGTTAAAGCTCGATCACCTGCATTTGAAAACTCTTCCCTGGCTGCCGCGTTTCAAAGTAAAGGTGCCCAAAGACTCGTCACCATTTGCCAGCGTAACAGTTAAGGTCATGGTATTGTCCTGGATCCAACCTTTATAAGTCGCCGTTTGAGTATTTGACTTCTCGTCTCGTCGAATTGGGCCCCCATGTTCTCGATTGTGATAGCCGCCCCAGGTGAAACGACCCTTGCTGTCCAAAGTCAAAGGACCGTTTATTGTCCCGTTTGCACAATCATACTCGATGGAAGCGGAGCGCCCACTGAACTCGATGATTATATGATCACCACCCCATGTGCCCGACACTGAGCGCTGCATTTTGCGCGGTCTGGCCGCAGCAGAGAAAACAGTCAACACGATGACGGCAATGATAACTAAAACTGTATTTCGATTTCGCCAAAACATAAGATCACCGCTCAATCTCTACTGTTCCGAACACCCAAGTGCCATCTTCAAACTTTCCGTCTCGTCGACCTAAAACACCCTGGATCCGCATGTAGACCTCATTGTAACCAACAGGGGTAGTAACGCCCAGCATGCACTCGTTATGTCTCCGTAAGAAGAACGGTCTGACCAGCCATTTATTGCGCTTCATTCCCAGAAACTCAGGATGAACTTAAAGGCGGCGAGCGCCGTTTAGAACGCCTCGCTTAGATAGGCGGCGTTTAGATAGGGCACTTGTGCCCCACGGCGCGCGAGGCGGACAAGTCCGCTTTCTAAACGATGCGCGCTGCGAGCTGGAACTCTCCGGGGCGGTTTCGGGCTTTCTCGGCAATCAATCATTAACCTGAATTCACTGGCGGGATGGCTGCGATAACCTTTGTCAGATACTATATAGCCCTACTTCTGCAACGAGACGATTTTACCCGGAACGTCGAAAGGTGGATTTCTCGGCGGAGCTTTTCGAGGGTTAAAAGACGTTTGCGAACCCAGCACGGCGAAAAATGCAGATTTTCTATAGAAGAAAACTGGGAATCGGACTATCTTTAAGTAAATAGGTCTGCCTTTAGGGATCGGGGAATACTCTTATCTCCAATCTGCAGGTCAACAGGTGTGTATTTAAGCCATTGAGTACTAATTTTCTTGTTAGAAAAGGCGGTCTCTGTAATCGGGGTAATCGGCTTATTTTTAAGGGGGTCTGAACCAAGCTTGTCTTCACCAAAAACTAAGGCTAAATCGTCTGTAAATCGGCAAGTCAAATCTGCTTTAGGCGCGGTACGCGATTTTCTGGCGGGACGCTCCGGCGATGCGAAAGTTGCTAATTCAGCGGACAAGGATCTCCGTCAGGTCGTAGCCGCTGAACTTCTGGCAGCGATGTCTGGCCGCGAAACGGAGGAAATAGGTCGCAGTAATACTGAAGGCGTAAGTACCGGTGCCTCCGCACCCAAGGCTGCCCGCGCGACGAAGAAAGTAAATCGCGATGATCCCGAAAAGATGTCAGCGAGCGGTGCTGAAGCGCCGGCCGTGCCGGACACCGAAG
>JALYTI010000042.1 GCA_030854375.1 Acidobacteriota bacterium
ACCCGCTACCGCGTGGTGGTACTGAACCTCATAGGCCCGCATCAATCGCAACTCAGGCGGGCAAACAGCATCAGTACTATCTTTCGGAGGCAGGCAGGTGGCTAAGTTTTGAGAAATGCCGGCCCGAGTACATGGATCACGATGTCGGCGGAAAAATGCGCTACTACCGCCGCCTCGAGGCCTTTCGTCCAATAAAGGTACCCAAATACGAGCGCGGCAATACCGTTGAGGACTAAAGCCGCTACAACCACAATAGGAGTGATTGCCATAACCATTGAGGCAGACGGCAAATGGCCTAATCCAAAAATAATTGCCGCGATAAAATTAGCTGTCCATAAAACCCCTGTGTTCGGTCGACCATTAACTCCACGCCAAATTTTTCCTAACAGCCAGGCGAGTAAAGAAAGAAGAAACAAACGCATTAATAACTCTTCAACAATGCCGCCATAGAATGATGCCAGGACTCTTTTCCAGAGCGAAATATCTGCTTCCGCTATGAGTGGAAGAGCGGGGATACGGGGCAGAAAAACAAACTTTACTAACAAGAAGAGGACGAGTCCTACCCCCAGGCCCGCCACGATCCCCGGCAGCAGAACAAGCCGCAAGCGATGACGAACGTTCTCGCCAGACAGCCAACTCTCAACGATGGGAACTCCAAGCCCTGACTTGCGCGCCAGAAGTAAGCCGAACCCTACCGCGAGGGCCAGCAAGATCGCGCTTTGCAGAAACTGCAGAACTAACAAGAGAGGCAATGGCAGAGGCAAAGGAGTCTTGGCCAAGAAGGGTCTGAGCAGATCCAACAACAAGGGCATCACGGCAAGCACACCAAACATACCCGCTGCTAAAAGAACCCAGAACAGTTTCCAGGGGTAGCTATGGCGGAGAGCGGAGGGTGTGAATGTGTCTGCCGGGGTTTCCATGCTTGCCTGTCAGAGTTTGCTGCTCTCTATTATTTCCTGAAATCTTACAGCGTCTTCTGTCATGCGAATATTATTGAAGAACACATAAGGGTGCGTGCGTGTTGACGGAGCTTCCGGTAACAGCGAAGCTAATTCTTCCAACTCGGCATCATCATATTTATATCTCCAACCGGTTTTTCCGTGCAAGCGAAAATAACAGTGCTTCGGTGTGACAGTCTTTGCTGTGAAAGAATCCACTACGTGCCGGAGTTTATGAGCTTTGCAAATACTGCTTATGACCTCGCTATTCCAGGCCCCACGGGGCTCCCAACAGAACTCAAGGTTTTCGCGATTGATGCCGGAAAAAAACCTTTCCAAGTTCGAAATGTGTTCTTTCGTTTGTTTGAAACTAACGGGACACTGAAACAAAATGGTTTTCGCATGCAAGGCGCCAGCACAAGCGAGCGTGAGTTCCCATGCCTCCTTAACTATGGGCGTGGGTTTGAAATAACCAGCGTCTTGCTTTTCTGTTTCAGTTAGCTTCCTTTTCAGGCGCCGGTAAGTAGGACTCTTCGATTCGTGCGTGATTAGCTGCCAGGCTTTCAAAACAAATTCAAAATCAGGAGGAGTTTCTTGCCGCCAGCGTTCGAGCGTCGAGATCCGCGGGGGTTGATAAAATGTATGTTGCACCTCGACACAGGAAAAAAGGTTCACATACTTATCTCTGGAAACGCCAAATCCCGACGTACCAAGTCGGACCGTGCTCTTCATTTATCCATCTCGATGGGTTCAACCTTCAAGCGTGGCATTCATCGTAATCTTCGCGTTCAATACCCTGGAAACTGGACAGCCCCCCTTGGCATTGTTAGCTGCCTTCTCAAACGCCTGCTGATCTGCTCCCGGGACCTTTGCTTTCACTTCCAGATGCACAGCAGTAATCGTAAATCCTGCATCTGTTTTCTCGAGTGTCACGGTTGCGGTTGTTCTGATGCTCTCCGGTGTTAAGGCTGCCTGAGCCAATTGACCCGATAAGGCCATCGAGAAACAACCGGCGTGGGCGGCGGCAATCAATTCTTCCGGATTCGTACCCTTGCCGTCTTCGAATCGCGTGCTAAAGGAATATTGCGTCTCCGAAAGAACGCCACTATCGGTCGAGATTGTTCCTTTGCCATCCTTGAGACCGCCTTTCCAGACAGCCGATGCATTACGTTTCATGTGACCTCCGTGCGCCGACTGGTAGCGTCGGTTGAATTTATGGCGGTCGTTTAAGGCCGCGTGTTTGAAAATTACTTAATGAGTCCTCGCATTAGCGAAGACGTGAAAACTCTCTTGCATTGTTTACACATAACTACGTTAACACTAACCGCGTTTGTTATGGTCAGAACCCGAAGCAGCTATCGTCGCCCCATGCTCGATGAGAAGTTTCATTAATAGTGTTCGGTGACAATGGGACTCATCCTCACAATAACAGCCGATTGAAAAATTGGTGTGCGCAGAAAGTCCTGCCAGCAATGCGATGAGACGTTGCGCCGGAGGCTTGCGCATTTCGCTTAGATATCGCCGCTCGTAGTTGGCCCAGCGTTTAGAAGTGAAAGGCTCAGACAGCGCCCAGGACACAAGCGGCGCACTCGGGGCCAGCTCCGGCAGCCACACATCAAAGTAATCGCGACGCGCGTAGTCTTGTTTACGCACGCCGCGCGGCGGGCGTCGAACCGTTCCCAGACGCAGGCCTTCATTTGGTTTGCGAGGGGTTCCCAGTCGCACCACACGAATTGCCATTTCAGTTGCTAACGCCTGCTGCAGACGTGTTTCCCAGCGTCTCATTAATGACAGTCGCAAGATCCAGAATCGCCCGGCGACCATCGCCGCGATAAGAAGTGCCGTGCATCAGTGCCAGAGTCTGAGGCTCGAGGGCAGCGAGTCTACGCAGTGTGCTATCCGTGTAAGGTGTGTAGGGCATGTCCTTCGCCAGCGGACCGGATTGGCCTTCGATTATAGACGCGCGCGCGCGTCCCACGATGTCCGATTCGGTAAGCGGTTCGGGATCACCGCCGTGAAAGAAAAGGTCGGAGCAAAGTAACGTGCGGTCCGCTTCCTCAAAGAAAAGGCCCGCGTCCCAGGAGTGCGGGACGTGTGGCGTCGCCAGAAAGCGCAGGCGGTGACGCCCAATCTCGAGTATCTCGCCGTCGCTAAGGGCTCGCGCGGGTCTGTCGGCGAAATCATTCACCGTCACCATCGCTCCCACAATGCTGCAGACAGCCTCGGCATGCGGAGCAGCGCTCAACCATTCGTTCAGCGCCCCGCATTCGTCAGATTCAAAATGGCTGAAACCAATCCAGCGCAGCTTCGCTGGATCAATAATCGAAGCCACGCCTTCCAGTGTGAGCGCGAACATTTTTTTGAAGCCGGTGTGCATTAGAAACGGCTCTTCATCTCTTACCAGAAACTGGTTGAACTGTATCCCGTAGTCCGGGTGAAACGTCGAGATGCGAAAGACATCCGGCGCGATTTCATTGACTTTACTCTTCATACCTTCTCCTCAAATATTTCTAGAAGTTGTTCCGTCGATTTCCTCCACTTTATTCTGTGCCAATCCTCTGCTCCTCCTGGAGTCGTACAAATGTCTTAAAGCCAGCACAAGGCAACCAGTTGCGCCACCAAGCATGAACAGGTTTCCCCACAATAGAAACAAGAATAAATAGAATACCGAAAAATAGAAGAATTCGATCGACGATAAACGCAAGCTAAGCCAGTGCTCGTATTCTATTCTGCCGTTTACCCCCTGCGAATCCTTTGCGTAATAGAAAACAGCCAGGTTTCTCAAGTGCCGAAAATGCACTGTCAGTTGAAGACAAATCATCAGTCCCCAAACAAAAGCAAAGTACTCCCGCAAACCTGTGCCGTGTAAAATCAGTAGCAAACCTGCAACAAGAAGTAGTAGCAGGAAGAAACGGAAACTGAACCGGCGAAGTTGGGCGATATCGTCCTTAAAAAAGGGATTTAATTCATAGCCTCCGCCAAAACCGAAATGCTTGCCGGCGCCCGCCTTATAAATCTTTGCCGCCTTATAAGTGAACGCGTAATCAAGGCAATACAGAAGAGCCCAAAGGCCGATTGCAGCCCAGGCTTTGTTGAGAAAGAAATCAAGTAGCATGTCGAATGATAACCGGATTTTGGGTGCCAAGTGCAAGTAGCTCGACTGTTTCACACTTGCTGGTTCAGTCCGCAGACGCGACTTTGGCGATTGTGGTGGGAAGGCTCGCCGCGTTTTACGGTTGTGCCGCCCGATGTGCGGAAGGGCTTCGCCCTTCCGGCATGCGCTAAAGAACATTGGGGCTATGCCCCCAACACCTGCCAAAACTTTGGGGGCGCAGCCCCACAACGTGAACGCCTGTCGGAAGGTCGGAGACCTTCCGCACATCAGTCGGCAAAGCCGGAAACATCGGGTTTTAGAGAATCAGAGGACAGCCGGCGAATCAAGGGCAGCTGGAGAATCATAAGGTACCCGAAGACATCAGATCGCGGAGCCTGAGACAGTAGGCGCAGACAGCAGATAGCAGGCACGGCGGGCCGTCGACTGCTGACCGCCCACTGCAGAAGGTGAGGGTAAAACGCGACGGTGAAATTCTATGTGGGAGCGGCTTTGTCTTTGCAGTAATTTCATTGCTAAAGCAATGAAAGTCCGGCAGTAATGAGAGTTTCGAATCGGATGACTCCATGCTTACGATCCAGTGATGTGACGCAAGTGTTGGGTTCCACGAGCGGTTCCTCGCGGGTGCATGCCGCTGGAGTGCTGCTTGTCGCTTGCTCTAGCAAAAGCGAAGCGTGCCACTTTCTCCCTCGGGATCACGAAAGGAATGGCAATTGCCAAGACCATCAAGAGTCAGGGTCTGAAATAAAACTACAGGAGATTTGTTTTGCTGAAAAAAACTTTTGCATTAATGCTTTCCGGGATACTACTTTTTGTGGCGTTTGGCCTGCAATCGGCTCGCGCACAAACACCAGCCGATGCGCAGCGCGCCGACAAGGCACGCGTCAAGATCCAAAGAACTGGTTTGGGACGGGAGGCGCGCGTTGAAGTCAAACTTCTTAACAACACTAAGTTGAAGGGTTATGTCAGCTCGGCTAATCAGGATTCCTTCACGGTCACGGATCCGAAGAGCGGCTCTCTAACAACCGTTGCTTACGCCGACGTGGCGCAAGTCAAGAAGCCGGGTAGCGGCCTTTCACCGCTAACGTGGGGAATCATAGCGGGCGCGGCCGCGGCCGCGATCATTGTGGGAATAACCGTAATCAAGCCCGTCGTGTGCGACGGCGGTGCAGGTTGTTGATTGAACAGGCTAAGACCGCGAAGCAGTTAATACCTGGCGCCATCACGTCTTTCACCCAGCAGGCGGTAGTCCCTGGCTTTAATTGCGTCGACAATTTTAGTGCGGTCAACGTAAATAGATACGCGTGAATAATTATTTGCCGCCAATCCCGCCTCGAAGACGATCCCGCAGATAAGGAGAGTCAAGGCAAATTTCTGCCACTTCCTCTTCTTCAAAAACTCGTTCCAACAATAGAGGCTATACAACATCGCAACGGGAAAGGTGACGTAGAAGGTGTGCGATTGAGGCGGCTTCATAGAAAACAGAAAGCTGATATACAGAAGGAGCACTGTCCCCAGCGTAAAGTATTTGATTGCCTTCCAATCCGTTTGCCCGTGATCTTTCTTGAACCAGAGAACTAGCATCGCTATGCATTGCAGGATGCCCACCACGGTCAGGAAGATGACAAACGGAATCAACCACGGGTTTTCCTTCACGAAGCTGAGGCGCGCTGCGGTGCTCCCTCCCATAAAACGGGGTAACTCAAAACTGGCGAAGGATAAGAAACGGCCCAGCACACCCTCGACGACATTCAAATGCTTCAACAGATTGCGCGAGTTAAACTGCATGGCCTCGTTTGTGCTTCCCATTCCCTGGGCGAATCCATACTTGATAAACGTGGGAATAAGAAGACTGCCGGTAATGAATGCGCCCGCAGCAAACCACCCCATTGATAAGACAACCCGGCGTCCGAATTTCTTAAACTGAAAATAAAAGGAAAGTAACAGATACGGAAGCAACACCACCCATGAAAGATGCAACTGCATGATCCAGAAAAGCGCCAGGCCCATCATGAAATTGGCCCACCGCCATGGAACAATGTCACGACTCAGAAAAGGGTAGGTTTCGATCGCTGCCACAAAGAACAGAATCGCGCCAGGCAAGACATAAGAGGGATTGTAGATGTGGGTGGACAAACCGAGCGTCCAGGGCGCCGTCAGGATCCAGAACCAAACGAACCACCTGGGAATTTCCGGTAACCGTTTAGTGCAGTACCAGGCGAAGAAACAGAGACTGGAAAACGACAGGATGTTTAATAGGAGATACGGAGCTTCGGGTATGGGGAGGATGAATAACGGGAGACCAACAAGTAGTCCCTGCAAAGCCCCCGGTATTTGAATTGAATTGGTGACGTCAGGTCCAAAATACGGCCAGGCACCCGTCGTATAGAACTTCAGTCCGATCAGGTAGATTTGTTTCTCGTCCCCCGTCCCTGTCCAGAAGTCTGAACACAAGCCAAATGCCAGTCGGAAGAGGAAAGCTAAGGCGAGCGCGAAAACAAAAATTAATCTTCGTCGCGTGGCCCACTCTCCGTGCTGTGGCCGTGAGGGGCTGCCGCCAAATTTAGGCATCAAAGGCAAACAGCTTGATCTCGGGTTCGCTTTCAGACAATCGAATCATTTTTTCAAATCTCAAACCAATCTCTTCAAGGACCTTGATCGAGCTGGCATTGTCAGGATTTGTGATAGCCAGGACCCGCTTTAGACCAATTGCATTTCGGGCATAGCCCATGACAGCAGAAGCTGACTCATAAGCATAGCCCATCGACCAGAACTCGGGGAGAAATGCGAAACCTACGTCCACGTCTGTTAGGGTCTTCCTCTTTAACAGTCCGCAGATACCAATTGGTACTTTCGTATCACGCAATTCAACCAGCCACAGTCCAAACCCATTCCGTTCATAGCTATCGCGAGGGCCGCTTACGATATAATTGCGAGCATCATCGATCGTTCTCAGGCCTTTGTCGCCAATGTAATGCAAAAAGGAAGGTTGATTTAACAAGCCGAGGATGAACTCGGCATCGGTGGTGACTAACTGACGAAGAGTTAGGCGCTCTGTCTCAATGACGATCACTCGGAATGCTTCCTGCGACGTAAAAGTTTTCAATCGCTAAACTTACTTAGGAACTCCTCTGCTTTCATTGCATTGTTGAGCAACGCGCAGCATCGCATCCAGGCTGCGCTCAACGTCCGCGTCCGTTGTAGCCCACGACGATACACTGATTCGCATGGCCGTCTGTCCTTGCCAGATAGTGCCCCCACACCAACAAGTCCCCTCCGCCTGAAGCTCAGATATCACACGATTGGTCGCTTCCGCATCTCCGAATGCGACTAACACCTGGTTAAGAACGACTTCGTTGAGCACCTTGTATCCAGCTGCTCCAAGACCTTCAGCAAAACGTCTGGCCTGGCGGCAGTTTCGTTCTATCAGCTCGGTGACACCCTTGCGTCCAAGTGAGCGTAAGGCCGCCCATACTTCTACACCGCGCGCGCGTCTCGATAGTTCGGGTGTGAAGTCGGATGGATTTCGAAACGGGCTGGTAGGAAGATAGTCGGCAGTGATAGCCATGGACGACCGCAACGCATTAGCGTCACGTACAAGAGCGAGGCCGCTGTCATATGGAACGTTCAGCCACTTATGAAAATCTGTGGCCCACGAGTCCGCATCGGACAGTCCGGCTACAAGATGCACTGTAGAAGGCGCGGTCGCTGCCCAGAGACCAAAGGCGCCATCAACATGCACCCAGGCATCGGCAGCGTGCGCACGCTCGCAAAGTTCTGGAAGAGGATCAAAAGCACCTGTGTTCACATTGCCGGTCTGCACACAAACAATGGTAGGACCGGACAGGTATGGCATCGCATCCGCACGCATTCGCCCCTGGGAGTCAACCGGTACTCTAACGACCCGATTCCGGCCCAGACCCAGGAGCCCAAGTGACTTGAAAAGTGTTGGATGTGCTTCTTCTCCAACCACAACAGTGATCGGAGGCGCGCCAAACAACCCGTCAGCTTCGACGTTCCAGCCTGCGCGCTTAAGTAGTGCATGTCGCGCCGCGGCCAGGGCAGAAAAGTTGGCCATCGTCGCACCGGTCACAAAGGACCCGCCACATTCGGATGGCAGTTTGAAAAGATCGAGCAGCCAGTTAAGGGCGATCTGTTCCAGCTGCGAGGTGCCGGGCGTCGGAGTGTAAAGGCCGGTGTTTTGATCCCACGCCCCGGCGAGCCAGTTTGCTGCCAGGCTAGCCGGCAGCGAACCACCAATAACAAAGCCGAAGAAGCGTGGTCCCGCCATTGCCATCGTGGCCGGTGAGCAGATTTCGTCCAGTAACTGGAGTACCTCCTCAGGCGGAGTGGGCTCTTCTGTTAAAGATTCATCGAGTGTCGCGAGCCGAGAAACTGCTTCGCCAGACGGCGCGACCCTCCTATTCCCGAGTGCGTCCAGGTACGAAATAGCGCGTTGAGCTGCGTCCTCTAAGAGTTGCCTCATCAGTATCTTCCGAATTCAAACAGTGCGTTAGACGGTTTGCCCGCGATCTCACGGAGCTTGTAGCTTTTTCAGCATATCGCGAGCACCCGTGTTCCTGGGATTCAGCGCCAGCGACTTGCGATAATTCTTGATGGCTAAGGCGCGGTTGCCCTGAACCATGTAACCTTCGGCCAAGCTGTCGTAAGTGTTGAAGCCTTTTGGATACATCTCGACGTTCAATTTGAAAAGCGCTATTGCCTCCGGAAAGTGTTTCGCCCCAAGCTGACCGTAGCCCAGGGTGTTAAGCACGTTCTCTCTAAAAAATTCGGGAGGATAACGGGCCTTCATCCGGCGGTAAGCAGCGATTGCGCCGTCAACTCCTTCTTGTTTGATTGCGCGCTCCAGGGCGTTTTGGACGCTGGGGAAAACTACCCGGCGAATCGCGGATATTACAAGCGAGGGATCATCTCTCTGGATTGCGTGACTGCTATCGGGAGTGAGCACAAGACCGCCTTCGGACGCTTCGGTAATCCACGTCTCATACGTCGCGAGCACCGACTTTATCCAACCTGGAGGGCGGTCTCTTCCCGCGACCAGGAGCATCATGGGCACATCAGGAGGCGCGCCAAAAGAGAGCAACTGCGCGAAATTGTTTTCGTTCTCGCCCTTCAAAAACTGCCATTCGGCCTGGATGCCAGGCGGTGCGCCCTTTAACGCCGCCCCCTGTTGCGCGATCGCTGCCTCTCTCTCCTTTTCACTCGCGGAAGTGAAAATCTTTTCGTTGAGCGGATCAATGAAGACCAGCCCTGCTACTTCGTCCTTAAAAAGTTTGGCAAAGGCTCGAATGTTAGCACCGCCAAGCGAATGACCGACGAGGACGTAAGGTGGCCCGACATGCGCGGCGTGTAGCATCGAATGAAGGTCAATGGCGATTCGCTCGAAGGAGCGCGGTTCCATGTCTGGTTCTGACTTGCCATATCCGGCGCGATCATAAGCAACCACGCGAGTAAAACGAGTAACTTCAGGGAAAACGTCATCCCAGTTTTCGATGCTGCCTCCCAGACCGTAATCGAGCACCACCGTGGGCGTCCCGGAGCCGGCCAGCTTTAGCCAAAGCTTATGACCTCCGACGTCAACGTATTGTTGAGTGCTCCCTATCGCGGTTCTTTTCTTTTGTGCGGAGAGTGCTGGATAGACGCAAGCAAGAAGACAGAGTGTCACCAAATGACGGACGATGATTTTCACGTGAGCTTTTTACCTC
>JALYTI010000387.1 GCA_030854375.1 Acidobacteriota bacterium
CCAAGTTCAAAGAACCAAGTTCAGAGCACCAAGTTCAAAGTACAAAGATCAGGATCATAAGAAATGGCACGCGATAATATTGCTCTTCAGTGTAATGTTTGTAAAAGTCGCAACTACGTAACGACCAAGAATAAAAAGACCACGCCCGATCGGCTTGAGTTCAGCAAGTTCTGTCGCCGTTGCCGCAAACACACTGATCATAAAGAGACCAAGTGAAGGATGAAGGATGAAGGCGGAGGGATGAACGCGTTATCTTGTCCTTCAGAGCCGATGTCTGGCGTTGTTCACCCTTCATCCTTCCGCCTTAATACTTTGACGGAGGGGTATAGTGTCAACGGTTAGCACGTCGGTCTCCAAAACCGAAAGTCCGGGTTCGAATCCTGGTACCCCTGCCAGAGATGTTAAGAAGGGTTTGTTATTAAGAAGTCGGCAATCATGGATGATATAGAAAACCCAGACGCGCCCCTTCCTTCACCACGCACAGCCCGCTTTGGAGAGGGCGCGGAAGGTAGAGGAGCAAGGCGCGAACGTGGGCTGAGCGGCCCGCGGGTTGGCCCACTCGGCCGGTTAGCGCTGTTTGTGCGGGACGTGCGAGCAGAGATGAAGCGGGTGTCATGGCCTTCGGTTAAAGAGGTCAAAAACACCACCATCATCACGCTTGTCGCCGTTATCTTTTTCGCAGTTTACTTATTTTTGGTGGATCGCATATGGTCGTTTTTATTGATTCAACTCAACCAGCTACTCAACTGGATGACCGGGGCCTGATTAGCAAGGAAGCACCGTCAATGCAGCAGTGGTTCATACTTCATACCTATTCGGGGCACGAGAAAAAGGTGCGCGACAGCCTGAAAGCTCGAGTGCGAGATACGGATTTGCAAAACGAAATTACCGAAGTGCTGGTGCCGACCGAAACGGTTGTCGAGATGCGTGGAAACAAGAGAATTGAGTCGTCCCGCATGTTCTATCCCGGTTATGTGCTTGTTCAGATTGAGTGCGATGAGCGTGGCCACATTCCTGACAACGTCTTCCACATGATCAAGTCGACCCCGAAGGTGACTGGTTTTGTGGGTGGGCACAACCCGACCCCGCTGACGCCACAGGAAGTCGATCAGATTGTTCATAACGTGACCGAGGCAGCGGAAAAGCCGAAGCCAAAGTTTTCCTACTCATCGGGCGAAACAGTGCGAATTAAGTCGGGACCGTTTCAGAGTTTTACCGGCAAGGTTGAAGAGGTAAACGAAGATAAGTCGACCCTTAAGGTGACGGTTACGATCTTTGGCAGATCGACTCCGGTCGAGTTGAATTTCCTCGACGTTGAGAAAGTGACATTTGCGGAAGAAGAGTGAATTGAAAGGCCGGAAATAATAATAGTAATTGAATAGAGAGTCTTTCGCGATCGACGATTTAAAGGTTTAGAGCACAATGAAGAAAATAACAGCCTATATAAAGCTGCAGGTTCCGGCTGGTAAAGCCAATCCCGCGCCCCCGATTGGCCCTGCCCTCGGCCAGCACGGCGTTAACATCATGGAATTCTGCAAGGCATTTAATGCCAAGACAGCGCAGATGGATCCCGATCTAAAGATCCCGGTTGTCATTACAGTTTTTGCCGACCGTTCGTTTACGTTTGAAACAAAGACACCTCCGGCAGCTGATCTGTTGAAAAAGGCGGCCGGGATTCCGAAAGGATCGGGTAAACCCAATCGCGAAAAGGTGGGTACGATCTCGCAAGCTAAGATTGAAGAGATCGCGAAGGTGAAGTTGCAGGATCTGAACACCACAAGCTTGGAGTCTGCGATAAAAACTATTGCGGGAACGGCACGGCAGATGGGACTTACGATTGAGTAATTTCAGAATTCGGATTGCGGAACGGCTTCTGAGTCCGAATTTGCATCAGAGAGGGAGAGCCGACTGGAAAGCGTTGCGGGTTCTGTTAATTCCGAATTAAGAAGTCTGCACTCGGCAATCCAGAAGCTCGCCGGCACCTCGGAGACACAAAATGAAGAAGCACGGAAAGAAATACAATGCAGCGCTTGCGAAGCTCGAGCCCGGGCGCAAATACAATCTCGAAGAGGCCGTGGTGAAGCTCAAAGAGGTTGCGTTCGCAAAGTTTGACGAGACAGTTGAGTTAACAGTTTGGTTGGGTGTCGATCCTCGCAAGGCTGATCAACTGGTTCGCGGCACGCTTGTTCTTCCACACGGCCTGGGCAAATCCAAGAAGGTTCTTGTGATCGCGCAGGGCGACAAGATCAAAGAAGCCGAAGAGGCCGGCGCCGACTTTGTAGGCGGCGAAGATATGGTCAACAAGATCAAAGAGGGCTGGCTCGATTTTGACGCCGTCGTTTCCACTCCCGACATGATGCGGCTGGTGGGCGGTCTGGGAAAGGTTCTGGGCCCGCGCGGATTGATGCCTAATCCGAAGACCGGCACGGTGACCTTCGACGTCAAAACAGCAGTCAGAGAAACGAAAGCCGGCAAGGTTGAATATCGCGTTGATAAGACTGGCGTTATTCACGTAGCCGTGGGGAAGGTTTCATTTGAAGCTGACAAGCTCCGCGATAACGCGCAGATGCTGCTGGAGGCTGTCGTCAAAGCAAAGCCGTCAACCGCCAAGGGTAAATACGTAAAGAAAGTTAATTTGGCGGCCACGATGAGTCCCGGAGTTATGCTTGACGAGGCGGCATACGTCAAATAACCGCAAATGGCCGCCAAGTAGCCGCCGAATAGAGTTAAGGAGCCAGACGGATGAAAACGAAGGCACAGAAGCAGAAAGATTTGGAAGCCCTCACGGAGCGCTTTAAGAACGCGAAGGCAGCGATGTTGGTTGGGTTCCAGGGAATGACTGTCCCAAAGGATCAGGAGCTGCGCAATCAGTTACGTGAAGCCGGCGTCAGTTATGAGGTGGTGAAAAACACCCTTGCTCGCAAAGCGGCCGAGGGGACGGCTTTGGAACAGGCTGCTGATCAGTTCAAAGGCGTCACGGCCGTGGCTATCAGTAAAGAGGATCCCGTAAATCTATCAAAGGCGATCGCTAAGTTTACTAAAGCCAATCCCGATATTTTTACGTTTAAGGTGGGCATCGTGGAGGGCAAGGTAGTTGCCCTGAGCGACGTTGAGGCAATTGCCAGCCTGCCTTCGAAAGAAGAATTGATTTCGAAGATTTTGTTTTTAATTAATTGCCAGGCGCAGAGACTGGTTACCGTGTTGTCAGCGGTGCCGCGCAATCTCGCTATAGTGATTAAGCAGATTGGTGACCAAAAGGGCGGGGAGACGGCTTAAGTAGTTTGGAGAGACAGCTTAGTAGTTTCAGATGGCGAGATATCTGATCTCCAGTTTGAGATTCTGTTTAGTTTTATTTGAGATTTGAGATCTCAGATATCAGATAAGCAACGTCTGAGATTTCAGATATCAGATAAGCAACGTCTGAGTTTTGAGATCTCACAAAACGAACGTCAGGAAAGCAACGATTTGAGATTTGAAATTTCAGATCTCAGAAAAAGGAAC
>JALYTI010000388.1 GCA_030854375.1 Acidobacteriota bacterium
TGGCTTGTTTGATGTCTATTTCTGTCAGCACAAAATTGGTGCCCTGGACCTAACCGATAACAAACTCAGCTAAAATGTGTTTACCATGTCTCCGAACACTCGTTTACCATGTCTCCGGTCTATACACCTTCCTAACCTGCAAATTAGCGAGCGCGCTTTTGGTTTCACACAGCCTCGGTAGCGGGTGGGTCCATTGCGTTCATGCTAAATCAGCCTCAATCTTTTCCAGAAGCCACCCGCTACCGCGAGGTGGTACTGACCTCATGGGACCGCCACAATCGCCTTCCAGCCTGCCAACTTCATCAGCACCGGAGAGATTTTCTTGTGCTCGATTCCCTGCGGAGTTCTTTGCGCACCCTCCAGATCAGGTAATTGCCGCAGTGCCTTGCACAACTCTCATTCTCCGATGTAGGCTTCGCTTCGTTTTTAAGCAGTGCGCCCGCCGCTGATAAGTCCATCGCGCGGGGTCTCGCTCGCCCGGATGGGGTGCCAACTCCCCAGTCAGAAACGCCTTATAATCATGTCCACACCCACTCCAATGCTGCGTCAATATCAGGAGTTGAAGCGGCAACACCCCGGAACACTTCTATTCTTTCGTCTCGGCGATTTTTACGAACTCTTCTTCGAGGATGCTGTAATTGGCTCCCGCGAGCTTCAAATAACATTGACCGCGCGTCACAAAGAACGAGGCGATCCCATGCCGATGTGCGGAGTTCCTCATCACTCAGCGGCAAATTATATCGCTCGTCTGGTGCGTAAAGGTTATCGCGTGGCTATTTGCGAGCAGACTGAAGATGCTTCCAAGACAAAGAAGCTTGTCCGGCGCGAAGTTGTCAGGATTGTAACGCCGGGCACGCCACTCGACCCACAACTGCTCGACGCCCGCGAAGCAGTTTTCCTGGCTGCGATCTGCAGCTCAGGCGAAACTATTGGCGCCGCGTTTCTCGATATCTCCACCGGAGAGTTTCGCGCAACTCAAGAAAGCGGACGCAACGCATGGGAAAAAATCCGCGCTGATCTGGAATCGTACTCGCCGCGCGAGCTGTTGTTCCCTGCTTCACTTGCTCCATTGATAAAGGCTGGACTCACGGGAAAAGTGCAAACCGCTCCCCTGCCGCTCGACAACGGTAATAGCGGTCCTTCTGCCGGCGACGTAATCCCGATTTCATCTTTCAGTGGCTCTGCAAATGATCAATTCATCGATGCAGCATTGACGCCGCTGGATGATTGGCTCTGGCAAAAAAAGGATTGTACGGATTTATTGCTAAAACACTTTGGGGTGCGATCGCTTGAAGGCTATGGGATGGAGCGTAAAGACGAGGCGGTGCGCGCGGCTGGAGCGTGTTTGCGGTATGCGCAGGAGACGCAGCGGGCCGACGCCCACCACATTACTGATCTGGTGTATTTCGCCCCGCAAGATCATCTCGTCCTTGACAATGTAACTATTCGGAATCTCGAGCTCGTTGATTCCCTCAGCGGAGCAAGCGGTCGCACACTCTTGAGCGTTATCGATGAAACCGTAACCGGAATGGGTGCGAGATTGTTGCGCTCGTGGCTACTGAGGCCATGTGTAAAGCGTGGTGAAGTCGAAGCAAGACTTGCGGCGGTTGAGGATCTGGTTGCCTCTCAAATCAGTAGAGACAAACTCCGTTCGTTATTAAAAGAAGTCTCCGATCTTGAACGGTTAATTGGACGCATTAGTTTCGGCTCGGCAACACCGCGAGATTTGAATGCAATCTTACGGTCCCTTAGCCAGGTTCCAGCAATTCGCGAAAACCTGGCGGCTATGCCCTCGTCGCTGCTGCAAATTTTGTCGGAAACCTGCGACGACGTTCCGGAAGTCTGTGTCCTGCTCGCAAAAGCCATCAGCGATGATCCTCCTGCGAAAATAAGCGAAGGCGACACCATTCGCTATGGTTACTCCACAGAGCTCGACGAGCTGCGTTCAATCAGTCAAAACGCCAAACAGATCATCGCCACCCTTGAAGCCACGGAGCGCACTCGCAGCGGCATTGGCAACCTGCGGATAAAATTCAATGGAGTCTTCGGTTATTTCATTGAAGTGTCCAAGGCAAATGCCGCGCGCGTGCCACCGGAATATGAACGACGACAGACGCTGACTAATTCGGAACGGTTTACCACGGCCGAGCTGCGCGATTGGGAGAAAAAAGTTCTCGGCGCCGAAGAGCGCATTATTCAAATGGAAGCCGAGCTCTTTAACGACGTCTGCCGGCAGGTCGCCGCCGAAACAAAACGAATACAAGCAACCGCTCGAGCGCTCGCTGCTCTGGACGCATTGGCTTCGCTCGGGGAAACCGCAGCGCGCCGCCGTTACGTTCGACCGATGATGCATGACGGGGACGAAATTGAGATCGTGCAAGCCAGACATCCGGTGATCGAAGTTTTTAATGAAGATCCTTTTGTTCCAAACAGCATCTACCTGAATAACTCCACCGACAGGTTACTGATCATCACCGGCCCAAACATGGGTGGCAAGAGCACGGTCTTACGCCAGACAGCGATCGTTTGCATCCTCGCTCAAATGGGCAGTTTCGTGCCGGCGGACAGGGCTCGTTTGCCATTGGTGGATCGTGTGTGGACGCGTGTGGGAGCTTCAGACGATCTCACGCGCGGGCGCTCGACCTTTATGGTGGAGATGACCGAAACGGCCGCCATTCTCCACAGTTCCACCGCGCGATCTCTGGTGTTGCTTGATGAAATTGGACGCGGCACCGCCACCTTTGATGGACTCTCAATCGCCTGGGCGGTGGCTGAATATTTGCACGACTCGCCTGAGCACGCGGCCAAGACACTCTTTGCTACTCACTACCATGAATTAACTGAACTCGCCGAACGGTTGCCCGGGGCGCAGAATTACCAGATCACCGCGACGGAACGTGAAGGCGAAGTTGTCTTTTTGCACCGCCTCGAGCGAGGTCGCGCTTCCAAGTCTTACGGAATACAAGTCGCACGATTAGCGGGTTTGCCGCCGGTGGTATTGGCGAACGCACGTGAAGTGTTAGCGAGACTCGAGCGTTATGAGTTAGAGGTGTTTGCTGAAGAAGATGCTATCGCAGCGCAGGCTGCAGTCAGAACTGCTGAGGCTCGCGAGGCCGTCCAGGCGCGAGGCGCGGCAGCGGGTTCCGGTGATTCATCATCGAGTTCGCTTGTTGGTGGTGAAGCGCTGGAAGTGGCGGCGCGACGGGCGGGGCGAAGAAGAGCAGTCGCCCAGGCTTCACTGTTTGATCTGGCAAATCAAAAAGTGGTTGAAGATATCCGCAATGTTGATCCGGAGACGCTGTCACCGGAAGAGGCAAAAGCCCTGCTACGCAAACTCCGCGAGCAGATGATGTGAATGCCGGAAGATTAGCCGCGGATTTACGCGGATGAACGCGGATCAGAAAGAGAAACAGAAACGTAACTCATCGGCGATATCGACCTGCTCCTCAGTCAACATCCGATTAATTACTAAATCAGAAACCGCTCGCGGTAGAGAG
>JALYTI010000389.1 GCA_030854375.1 Acidobacteriota bacterium
GAGCCAGTTTGCCAATTGTCGTAGTTTTGCCCACACCGTTTACGCCGACGATCATCATCACGTATGGGGAAACGTTCGCAGCAATGCTCGTCTCCGAAGCAACTCCTTGCTTTTCCGACTGCCGCAAGATGGTCAATAGCTCTTTTTTGATCGCCTGTTTCAGCGCGTCCAGATCGTTAATCTGTTTGCGAGCCACGCCGCGCCGCACTGTTTCGAGAATATGCTGCGTGGTCGCCACGCCAATGTCCGCCGCGATTAACGCTTCTTCCAACTCATCCAGCAAGTTCTCATCAATTTGTTTAAGACCTTGGAAAACTGAGTCAAGTCTGTCGGAAAGCGATTCACGCGTGGCGGATACCGCGCGACGGAAGCGCGCCGAGAACTCCTGCTCGAGGGCAGCCTCCTGAGCCTGCAGCTCTTCCATCGACAGGTTCAAGCCAAGCACGGAAGTCGCAAAAGGCGATCGCGATGGAACGGGCTTTTGCCTCACACCTTCAGCCTGCGCAGGTTCGGGCTGGCGCAACGGCTGCGGTGAATGGGACTCGACTGGCGTCCCGGCCTCGGCAGTTTCAACCGGCACGGGTGTGGGTCCGGCTCCAGCTGTCACGGGTTCGAGTCTCGTTGCCGCCGCTGACGATTTCGGCGAGGGCGATACGTCAGCACGAGCAGTGGCAGACGGTCCTGGCTCGGCTTCGCGAACAATTGCTTTTTCAGGCAATGGCTCGTTTAAATTAAGCGACACAAACTGGTCGCCGCTCTTACGCTTCCAGAAAAGCCCCATAAGGTTGGTCCGCTAATAATCGTGTTGATGGCCGAAATAGAGATTATAAGCGTAACAGCCGCGTCCGAACAAAAACGGACGCGGCTGCAGCTGCGGATGGTTATGATTGACAGAATTCAGCGTGGCATCAAGATACCGGCACAGGCTCACGTTCGTTTGTTGTTTCAAGCGGGATTGGCAATTTGGTTTCCGCTGGGCGGCGCTTGAGCTTAACCGATCCTGGCCGGATCTGACCCTCGGCGCAAGCTTGCGCGAAGGCGGTAACGACGCCTGGATCGTACCGAGTTCCGACAAAGCTCTCTATCCTTTTTATGGCTTCTTCAAACTGCATTGCCTGTTGGTAGGGGCGGTCGGTAGTCATCGCATCGAACGTGTCGGCCACCGCAACGATCTTGGCCATCAGCGGAATCTCATCGCCTTTTAAACCCTGCGGGTAACCCTGGCCGTTGACCATCTCGTGATGCATGTACATGCCGGGCAGAAATTCCTTCATGGCCTGTATTTGCGACATGATCTTGTAACCCTTTTGCGGGTGCGTCTTCATGATCACGTATTCTTCGTCTGTTAGAGCTGCAGGTTTCTTCAGGATGTTGTCGTCAATTGAAATCTTTCCAACATCATGTAGCAATGCACTGATTCTGATTTTTTCACATTCGTCGTCTGGCAGTCCCAACCGTTGAGCAATGGCTACCGACATTCTCGACACTCGTTCTGAGTGGCCGCGCGTATATGGATCCTTCCCGTCAATCGCTGCTGCCAGACCCTTTACAGTTCCGAGAAATAATTCTCGGTTTTCATCTGCGGATCGCTGTAAGTCTTTGATGTAAGTCTCAAGCTGGTCCGTCATGAGATTGAACGACTCGCCCAGCTGAACCAATTCGGTTATGCTGCGAACTTTGATGCGTTGGGTAAAATCACCTGACGCAATACGGTGGGCGCCTATGGCCAACTCCTGAACCGGCTGGGTCAACTTCTTCGCGAAAAAGAAGCCGATCACCAGTGTCAGCATTCCGGCTACCACGCTTATCATTATCGTCTGCCGCCTCATGTCAGTGACTGAAGCAAGCGCTGCCGATTCATCCTGAATGGCAATCACACCAAGCCGCGAGTACTTATCCAATTCAGCCGTGGCATATGAACCGAGCATAACGACATTTCGTCCATCTCGCACCAGCGTGAATGGTTCTAAGGCTGACTGCACTTGTGTCCCAGACTCCTGCCAGTCGCGCACTACCTTAAGGTCGGTCATCGGCTTTTCCGAAAAAGCTACACTCGCTTCCGGATGCGCGACGGCCCGGCCGTTTTGATCCACTACAAAGACCACCGGAAGACCCGCGTCCAATAGTTCACGCTCGCTCTTTGAGGTGGGCTGATGGACCGCTTTGAAGACTTCCTCAAACGAAACTATTGCTACAACTGCGGCGACCACGGTATGACCGTCTTCCCCACCCATTACCGGCGCAGCAACGGTCAGCGCCATTTCCTGGCCCGATCGAATAATCTGTGGCCGGCTGACAACTATGCCGCGGCCGCTCATTTTGGACAGGACTTCGCTGACGCGCTGGTCAACTTCCGCACGCTGAATGACATCCGGCTGAAACGCCCTGTGAAGCTCTCCAGTTACCGGCCAGATTGCCAGCGCAATGAGATTGGGATCCTCTTCCAGAGTCTTTTGCAGTCTTGAATCGTAGCCGGCGTCGTTCAACGCTTTGATTCCACCGGCAATTTCAAACGCGCGCGAGAGTCCCGTAACAACGTCGCGGTAGCGTTGTCCGTAAAGTTCAATCTGCCTGGCCTTGTCTTGCACTAATTGTGCTTGATACCGACCTTCAACGGACCGCAGCTCATCCGCGCTCCTTCCGGAAAGCAAAGTGCCGGCGAAAGCTAGCGGCAGAAGGCCGACTAGCAGTAACACACCTAGAACTATGTATAGGAGGCGAATTCGCCCTATCTTTTCGAACATTTCGTAGGTTTTGATGGGATCAACTTAGAAAAAGTAGACTTTGTTTGAGAAGGCCGTTATGGCCGAAATGGCCGGTCTTCATTATGATAGACCGAATATGGTGTGTCAACGCGTTTTACTGCCTTTAAACTGGGTTGGTAGGTCGCGGTTGGACTCCTGGGATCCAACTAGATCCGCCCCCGTTTATCGGCTTCTAACACTTTTACTTGGGACTCGATGGAGCTTTTAATAGACTTAACCGGCGCGGAAGACGTCTAACCGTTTGAAGCGCTAAGCATTGAGGCAGCGCTGGCACAAACCGGCAGGCGGGGTTGCCCTAAAACAAGACAGAAAGGAAAAGCTACGAGCGACGAGCATATCGTAGAGCGTGCTTTGACGGGCGACGCGGAGGCTTTCGGCGAGATTGTGCAGCGCTGGGAGCGACGCATCTTCGCGCTTGCCTTTGGCATGCTGGGACGCGAGGAGGATGCTCGCGACGCCACGCAGGAAACCTTTCTTGCGGCTTTTCGAAACCTGCGAAATTTCCGCGGCGAAGCGAAGGTGTCCTCCTGGCTGCATCGGATCGCAGTCAACCAGTGCATTACGCGTCAGCGCCGAGCGAAGGTTAGAAACGAGAGCGCCCTTGACGTTGAAGAGGAAAAGAATGCGGCGATTTTTTCTGCGCCGATTCGCTACTCGCCCGCGCGGGTGGTAGAAGGACGCGAGAGAAGTGCCGCCGTAAGAAGTGCAGTGAGTAACCTGCCACT
>JALYTI010000390.1 GCA_030854375.1 Acidobacteriota bacterium
CAACGTGAGAGTGTTGGTTACAGGCGCTGGGGGAATGGTCGGGCGAGCGGTTTCCCAGTTTTGCAAGGCCAGCGGCGATGTCGTTCTGTCCTATGATCATCGCGGGCTCGATATTGGCGACCCCGACAGCGTCTTGCAGACGCTGCAAAACGATAAACCCGAGGTGGTGATTAATTGCGCTGCCTGGACTGACGTTGATGGCTGCGAGCTGAATGAGGAAAGGGCTTTTGAGGCTAACGCTCGTGGACCGGAAAACCTGGCCAGAGCAAGTCGCGAGATCGATGCGGTCCTGGTAACTATCTCCAGCGACTATGTTTTCGATGGGAAGAAGAATGGGTTCTATACCCAACGAGATCAGCCACACCCTGAAAGCATTTATGCAAAGTCAAAACTGGAAGGCGAGCGTCGCGCACAATTGACATATGCGCGCACCATCGTAGTTCGCACCGGCTTTGTGTTCGGGCAGGGCGGAAACAATTTCTTGAGTACGATTGTTGAGCGTGCGCGCAAGGGTGAAAGACTGAAGGCGATAAGCGATGCCTATGGCACCCCAACATACGCAGTTGATCTTGCTGGGCGTTTGCGAGAGTTGTCCGAGCGTGATCTGCCGGGAATCTACCATGTGGTCAACGGTGGCGAAGGCGCGAGCTTCGAAGACTTCACGCGCGAGGCTATCCGAATGGCCGGGTGCAGCGGCGTCGAAGTCGAGGCGGTCTCGATGGATTCGCTCAAGCGCCCAGCGCCACGACCCCGTAACTCGCGCCTGCGCTGCCTGCTTTCCGAGGCCATCGGTCTACCAAGACTCCGCGATTGGCGCCATTCGCTTCACGACTTCGTGGAGCAACATTACCTTAGCAACGCCGCAGAAGAAGCGATGCGCTAAGTGGATTTGCCCTGCCTGAACGCTTACGGCTACACCCCGGACCCAGATCTGAGTGGGAACGTCCTAAGGGGAACTGCGTTCACTCACATCCGTAGATCCCCCTTCCTCCACTTGCCAGACGTGAACACTCTGCTATTATTCTGTATCTCTCAGGGAGTCTTGAAGTGAAGGTCTAATACTATGATGTCGCAAGATAATCGTCTCATGCCCGTTAGTGCACTGGACCGAAGCCTGGATCGACCACTGGCGGATTTTGCTCAAGCAAAGCCCTATGGAACCTCCGGCGCCGAACCAGCTACTCTTCGCGACTATTTATTCGTTGTTCTGAAGAGAAAATGGTTGATCCTCAGCCTCGTGCTGGTAATAACTTCCCTTGTAACAATCCAGGCGTTTCGTTCGCCTTCAATCTATGAGGGGGAGACTACTATCCGCATAGAAGAGAAGCCGAGGAGCGTACTTCAAACCAAGGAAATAATTATCAACAGCCAGGGCGATCCGAATTTCTGGGGTACGCAACTTAAGCTTTTAGAGAATCCTGCTCTTGCGCGTCAGGTAGTACTCACACTCGATCTACAGCACAATCCGGCATTCTTTGGCGGGCAAGCGCAGGGTGGCATTTTTATGTCTCTTCGTCGAATCTTCTCGAAGCAAAAAAGCACCTCGGAATCGCCAGCCGTTTCTTCCGGCCTTACCGTGGTTGGTGAAAGTGAGGTAACCGGAGGATCGCTGACACCAGCACAATTGGCTGCGCTGGAGCCTTACGAAGACGCCATTATCGCCGGCGAGGTTGTCGATCCGGTTGTAAAAACGAATCTCGTCAAGATTGGCTTCATACATTCTGATCCTGTGCTCGCGCAGAAGGTTGCGAATACACTTGCCGAAGTATTCGTTAACAACAATTTGGCGCGCTCAACCGAGGGCTCTACAAAAGCCGAAGATCTGCTGGCAAGAGAGATCGCGAAATTGCAAACCCAGATTAAACACGATCAGGAGGCGCAGTTTAATTACGCTAAGAACCATAACCTGCCCCTAACGGCGGAGTCGGGTGCCAATCTCGAGGCCACTCGCCTGGCCACGCTGAGCGGCCAGTTGTTACAGGCTGAAAACGACAGGAAATATCTACAGGCCCAGCTCGAAGCAGCGAAACGTGAGACAGATCCTTTCTCTATACCTGATGTGAACGCTTCGGCGCGGGTGGAAAAGTTGAGAGACCGCATATCAGCACTCAAAGAGACGCGCGACGCTCTCCTCACTACTTACACACCAGAATGGCCCGGAGTCAAAAAGATTGACGCACAGCTCAAAGGCCTCGAAGCAGAATTGGCGAAAGCACCCCCGGAAATTGTCACTTCAATACAGAGGCGTTATGAGGCAGCTGTATCCAGAGAGAACCTTCTGAGGCGCTCTTATGAACAGCAGAAAGGGACCACAACTCAGCAGACTCGCGACCAGATCGATTTAATGGCTATGAGTCAGGAGTTGGAGACTAATAAGCAATATCTAAACACTCTTCTCCAACGCCAGCGCGAGTTACAGGTTACCAGCGGCGACAGATCAAATGATGTCAGCATTGCCACGTATAGCAGGCTGCCAAAAGAGCCCGTTGGGCCACCGCGTTTGCGGAACATTTTTGTGGCTTTTCTCTTGTCACTGGCGGCAGGCATCGGCCTTGCTTTTCTCCTCGATTTCCTTGATGACACAGTAAAGTCTGTGGAAGATGTGGACCGCTATTTACATTTACCGGCTTTAGCGTTAATCCCCACGAGCCGAGATCGTGGTCGCTTAATTGGGATTGGGGGGGTGCAACCTTCCCCATCTCCAACGGAAACAACCGCACTCGCTATGATTAGCGATGCGCGCTCGCCCATAGCAGAGTCCTATAGGCACTTACGCACGTCACTGCTGTTGTCATCTGCCGGTCAGCCACCCAAAACAATATTAGTTACCTCAAGTCAGCCGTCGGAAGGCAAAACCACGACGGCAATCAACACGGCATTTATGCTTGCTCAAACGGGGGCGGAGATTTTGATTGTGGATTGCGACCTGCGGCGACCTCGCTTGCACTCCCATTTTGGGGCCCCCAACTCAAGAGGTCTAACTAATTGGCTTTCCGGGGGTACCGATATTGACGCGCTGGTCCAGAAGTATGACAAGCAACCGAATCTTAAGTTTCTAACCTCAGGTCCAGTGCCGCCAAATCCGGCCGAGCTTCTGGGCTCCGATGAAATGCGGAAGCTGCTGAATATACTGAGCGACAAGTTTGCCCACATCGTCATAGACTCGCCACCCGCGATATCGTTTACCGACGCATCTATTTTGTCCACCATGGTTGATGGTGTGGTGCTCGTCGTTCATGGCGGCAGAAGTTCTCGGGCTGTCGTAAAACGCGCCAAGCAGCAGTTGCTTGATGTCGGCGCACATATTTTTGGCGTGGTTCTCAATAACGTGAAGCTCGAAACACAGGATTATTATTATTCTGGTTATTACTCGAGTTATTACGCCGACGGTGAAAATCCAGAAGACGTGCCTGGACAGGCGGCCGATGCGCAAAGCTAACTGCTCGGCGACAGGCAGAAATTGATTTGCGCGGTTCGAGCCGAATCT
>JALYTI010000391.1 GCA_030854375.1 Acidobacteriota bacterium
CGACAAATACAGAACCGGAAGCGGTAGCGCCCGGACGCAAGAGCAGTTTAGGGTGCAATGTGCTAAGCCGCTGTGCATGTCCGATTTAGCCGACTCGAGTGGGATGGGCGTTGAACCCGGTCGCTACCGCTTCCGGTTCCGTATTCGTCGACCCACAATGCAAAAATCTGCGTTTTCACACAGTCTCTTCACTGCTGGGATGAGGCTCTGAGCAAGACGCAGTCCGTGGAGCGGACGACTGAATGGGCTGGAAGCTATTGAGGTTCAAGTTTCAGTCGTCCGTTTCACGGACTGCGATTCATTGTCGGTACGCGACACAGCCGATAAATCGGTGGGCTATTTTCATTCGTCGGCTGCGCCGACTTTTGAAGCAAACAGAATCGCAAATCACAGGCCTGACCCCGTTGCGTTGTTTAACTTTCGTCGCCGCTGCTCGCTCTCCTTGATCATTTCGCTCAAATCCGCAACCGGCCGTATCTCAATCGATCCATACTTCATGCCTGGATGCTGCGAGATAAGCTGAATGACATGATTGAGGTCTCGCGCCTCAAGGATGTGAATGCCGCCGAGCTGTTCCTTTGTTTCCGAATAGGGGCCGTCGGTCGTCGCGACTTTGCCGTTTTTCCAGTACAGGGTCAGGGCGGTCTCCGGCCCCTGAAGCGCTTCTCCACCGGCCCAGTGCCCGCTGGCGCGAAGATGGTCGTCATATTCAAAGCATGTATCGAACATGGCGTTTCGCTCGCTCTCAGTCATGCCATCGAATTTGCCTTTGTCGTAGTAGCCAAAACAGAGGTATTTCACTGTTCTTCTCCTCTTCCTTCCGGGTGGGAGCCAGCGGCGTAGCTTCGCGCTTGCTCGTTCATCCCATAGTCAAGACGGTGCATATTCCGAAGTCGCGGCGGCCAGACTATTCCGTTGCTCCCTTCGGGTCCGGGTAGAAAAGAAGCTCGCGCACCTCGCCCGCCGCATCGCATGAGATGGCACCCTTGCGCGCCCACGCCAGCGCCTCGTCCATATCGGCAGCTTCCAGTATCCAGAAACCGCCCATATGCTCCTTGGTCTCGGTGTATGGCCCATCGGTGACGAGCACCGTACCATCAGGCTGCTTCCGCACCGTCTTTGCGTTGCTGGCCGGGGAAATTCCGCAAGCGAACTTCCTGGCGCCGGCAGCGATCATTTCGCGGTTGAGCGCGTGGATCTCCTCGATCATCGCTTCGGTTACGGCGGACGGGTCGAAGTCGTCGGGGAGGTAGTTAGCAACCAGATACTGTGGCATGACTTTTTCTCCTTGTTTTCTGTGGTTTGTTCCCGATGACTCGTTTCCTGTTCACTCAGGAACCGTAGCTCATCGTTCTTTTGTCCTATAGTCGTTGGGGAGACGGAAAATCGACAGCTATCCCAAATTTTATTTCAGCTGCCGAATCCGCTCCTGCAGGAAGTGCCGCTCCGGTTCCTGTTGGGTCAGCGCCAGAGCTCTCTCATAAGAGGACCGAGCCTCAGCCGTCCTGCCGAGCCTGCGGTACATATCTGCACGGGCTGAATGCGCCAGGTAATAATTTGCCAATTCGCCATGTTCCAGCACCGCGTCGATCTGCGTCAGACCAGCCTCTGGACCATCGCACATTGCTATGGCCACGGCACGATTCAGCAGTACAACTGGCGAAGGCTGAATTCGTAGCAATCGGTCGTAAAGCGCAACAATCTGCTTCCAGTCGGTCGCAGCGACCGATTCCGCCTCCGCATGAACGGCCGCAATCGCAGCCTGCAGTGTGTAGGCACCGAAGCGGCGCGACTTCAGGGCTTTCTCCAGCAATGCCACTCCCTCCGCGATCTGCTCCCGGTTCCAGAGCGAGCGATCCTGGTTCTCCAGCAAAATCAGCTCTCCGGTCGGAGAGGTTCTCGCGGTGTGACGGGATTCCTGTAGCAACATCAGGGAAAGCAGCCCAATGACTTCCGGCTCTGGCCGGAGTTCGGTCAGCAAGCGGCCCAGTCGAATCGCCTCGCCGGTTAGCTCGGCCCGCGTTACCTCCGCTCCCGCCGCAGCCGAATAACCCTCGTTAAAGACGAGATAGATGACCTGAAGCACCGCGCCCAGTCGCTCCGGCAATTCCTGCGGCGTCGGCACCTCGTACGGAATCGGTGTCTCTCGAATCTTTGCCTTTGCGCGCACGATGCGCTGCGCCAGCGTACGCGGAGTGATGAGGAAGGCCTTCGCGATCTCCTCGGTTGTCAGCCCGCACACCTCGCGCAAGGTGAGCGCAACGCGCGCTTCCGGCGCTAGAGATGGATGACAGCACGTAAAAATCAGGCGCAGCCGATCATCCTCAAGAAAGTCCTCTTCATTGAACCTTGCCTCTGCATTGGACTTTTCGGGCGAACTCCATTGCGCTTCGAGATATCGCACGAGCTCGTCTTGAGACGCATCAAATCTTGCCCGTCGACGCAGAGTATCAATGGCTTTGAATCGGGCCGTCGAAATCAACCATGGTCGCGGGTTGCCGGGTACTCCACTCCTCGGCCACAGGCTCAGCGCAGCCGCAAAGGCTTCGTGCATCGCCTCCTCGGCAAGATCAAAATCACCGAGCAAGCGGATCAGAGTTGCCAGGATTCGTCCCGAATCCACGCGATAAAGGGAGTCGAGCAATTCGCGTATCTGCTCGGTGGAACGCTCGGACATGACGACGACCTTAGCAAACCACGCGGCGAATTCGAAGTACCGCCAATCCAACTGGAGTGAACAAATCGAACTAAGTTCATATCTACGGTTGAATCAACTTCATTACATCACCGTCGCTGTGACTGCGACTGGTGGATAAATGCCACGAGTTGAGGAATGACTTGATGAGGCGCTTCTTCCATCAACCAGTGTCCCGAACCTTTGATGATTACACCCTCGACATTTGTATCCACTAGCTTACCTTGGTCGATCAAAAAAGTTCCCCCGGCGATAGCGATGGAAAAATACTTAGCGGAAGAGATGGACCTCTTCGGATCATCGAGTCTGATGAAAAACGAGAAGCTCGCTGAGTGTCGTCTCCCTTAGAAGCCGAAAGGCGCACTAACAGGAAGCGCCAGGCACTTCTCTAGTGGGTCGCATTTGGTTTCGTTATGTCCTCGCCGCGGGACTGCGGTGACATTGGAGGCCTGAGGGTCGTTGATGACATTTTTTTTCAGTGTGTAGGGCGATTCAGTGTCTTTTATGCCCTCTCATAACTCATTTATCCGCTCGATGTTACGGTCACCGCTGTTACGTTGACCGCGACTGACACTGACTTGAAGGATGTTGCCTGTCTCCGATAACTCGCCTACCGATTTCAAAAAAAGTCGATCAAAAAAAGTCCATTAAGAAACGCTTTCCTGACTCGGAGTTCGCATAGATCTCAAAAATGCTTAGGAAAATGGCGTCCCGTGGAGTCGTGACTTCGTTCTGACGCATAAGCAAGAAAAGCTCTATTTGGAGGCTGCGCCCCAGCCTCTTCGAGACGT